>JBDKTD010000286.1:0-8668 GCA_039680365.1 Clostridiaceae bacterium | reverse complement strand
ACACGATTGCAAGCACGCCGGACACGAGCGAGATGGTGCAGGCGCGCTTGTCCATTCCCAGTGAGCGCTCGATTGCTGTGCGCCTTTTTTGTTTGCCGATGAACAGGTTGCAGAAGAACAGGAGGATCAACAGAGTGACCAGCAGTCCGGAGATCAGTAAAGCGACTGCGACCTGTTTAATCTGCAGCAAGCCCTCTTTGATCTGCATGTAACCCTTGTCATAGATGGTGATCTGGATGTTGGATTCTTTGCCATCCTCAGCCCCGGACACTACGCTCCACTGCTCCAGATACGTCTCGACGCTGCCGTTGGGAATCTGAAACACCGTGTTGAAACCCTTCATGGGACCATAATCCAGGATGTTGTTTGCGTCGCTGTTCTTTACGGAGGCGCCCGGAATTACCACGCCGAACCCGGCCATATCGTAGCCCGAGGAGTAGGACGCCTGATTGATTTCGTTATAGATTCCGACAACGGTATAATCGTGCTGCTCAAAGACCTCGTAGCACTTGCCCTGCGCGTTGAGCAGGTGATTCGGGTTTCCCATCGGCAGCCCGTCCGGCGGAAAGTCCCGGCTGGCGGAGTCGCAATAGTCCGCATAGTAGAGTTTAACCGGCAAGGTATCGCCGACCGCGTACCCGTTTAGCTCCGCGAACTGCTGGCTGATCAAGCAGACGAGCTGACCTTGACTATATTCCTCCTCGGTGATATCGCGCCCGTCCACGATTGAGGAATTTCCGTTATAGAAGGACATCAGAAGCTGCGTGTTGTCGGTGGGAATGACAGGATACGTGTGCTCGGATATATCCATCGCTTTAACGAGCTCCAGCCAACGCTGCCCGTCGGGGGTATCGAAGAATCCGTCCGTGACCTCCTGATACGCGTTTGCCAGAGGCTTTTCGTCCGGAATCAGTCGGCCATCGGACGTATACTGGGTTGAGACGATATAGTTAGAGCCGAACGAGCGAGGCGCGTATTCGCCCCTCATCGCGTCAACGCCCGTGTGTGTCTTTTCCCAGTCCCGATGCGAATTTCTCCACTCCAGCGCCATCACGTAGGTCTTTGACGCGTCAAGCGTCGGCGGGTTGGGGTTATAGTGATCGCAGAATATAACGGTTTCCCAGTCTCCGGCCTCGCGAACCTTGATTCCGTTAATTCCGTAGAGCTCCCTGAGGAGCTTCAGCTCAACCGGGTGATCGGGAACGCAGTTCTCAAGCGGAGTTACAACGACAACCGGATACCGCGTCCGCGTCTGCGCGATCAGGCGGATAAACGAGTTGTCGGGGTACTTGAGATTCGGATCGTACGCCCCGTAATACGGCTTGTGCTTGGGCGGAATGATGTAATCCGCGTCGTCAAACATCAGCACATCCGGCGAAAGAATCTCGCTGTACACCGGCATTTTGTAGTCGGTGTATTTTTTACTCTCGGCGTCCCAGGAGCGGGCATCCTCGCTTTCGTCCGGCGATTGCGAGACGAGGCCGATGGTCACAAAGACCTCCTCAAGCCGCTTCATATTCGCTTCTCCAATCAAATACAGCGCAACGCCCAGCGTCAACAGAGCCGTCGACAGGCTGACCAGAACCAGAAAAAGGATCGATCGCAGCGGCGTGCGCCGAATCTGACGGATACTGTTGGAGATTTCGCTCATGCTCGCTCTCTCCCTTTGCTCGCCCAATCGCTGTTTCACGTTTTCAGCGCTCCATCCCGCATCCGGTAAACGATATCGGCCTGCTCATAGACGCTCGGGTTATGGGTGATGACGATTACGAGATACCCTTTCTCGTGAGCCAGCTTTTTGAGAATCTTAACGATCGTCTCCTCGTTGACTGAATCCAGATTCCCCGTCGGCTCGTCCGCCAGCAGGATGCGCCCGCCAGCCGACAGCGCCCGCGCGATTGCAACGCGCTGCTGCTCGCCGCCGCTCATCATGACGGGAAACTGCCGAAAGATTTTCTCCTCCAGCCCGACCTCCAGGATCAGACGCTTTGCCGACGTTTCCGCATCCGCTTTTTTTATGCCCAGCAGCTCCATTGGGTACATCACGTTTTCAAGCGCCGTCAGCAGCGGAAAGAGGTTGAACGACTGATAGACCACCGACGCTGTCTCCCTGCGGTAACGGTCGCGATTCATCGTCGAAAGCGGGCAGCCTTCCACGAAAATTTCGCCGGAGGTAGGCAGATCCAGCCCCGCAAGGAGGGAAAGGAGCGTGCTCTTACCGCTGCCGGAAGGCCCGATTACCGCATACAGATTACCCGCCTCGAAGCTGCAGCTCACGTGCTTGAGCGCCTCGATCGACTGGTACTTACTCTGATAGACGTAGCCTGCGTCCTTTACTTCCAGCATAATTTCCTCCCTAATCCAATGCGGTCAGCACCTGCATCACGCTGAACCTGCCCAGGAAGATCAGCGCAACCGCGGTACCCGCCATGTAAACGATAAAGAATGGAGCAACGACCGCCAGCCCCAGCAAGACGTCCACATCGACCAGCAGTGACGCTGCGACGACGCCCGCAAGGCTTCCGCTCAACTCCAGAATCGCGCTCTCGAACAGCAGCATGACAAAGCAGCTCTTCTGGCTGACGCCGAGCGAGCGCATGATCGCGATTTCCGGCCGTCTGCTCTGCAGCAGCAGGTTAGAAACAACGAAGCCCAGAAGCCCTACAATCAGGATGACAAACGGCATGATCATCCGCTGCAGTGAAATATTCTCCTTCAAGCGCGTCGCCGCCTTGATAAACGTTTCGTCGTTCACCGTCAGAGAGGTTCCGCGCTGCGTCGAGTTCGCCTGGGAAATGACCGGCATCAGGCCGATTACCTTCATTTCCTCTTTGAACCGGTTCAGTTCCAGCGGATGTACGACCCGAAAACGCGCAGAGTCCGCAAAGAACATGACCTCTTTTTGCGCATAGATCGACCGCAGCCACGCAACGGGGAAGACCACCTGTGCAGGTCTTGCCGAGCCGTCGCCGAGCGTCGGGTCAAAACTTCCGATAATCGTTACGTCATACTCGCCCAACCGGTGGAACTTCTTCATGGCGTTATCGCCCGGATAGGTGATGTTAAACAAGTTCATCCGAACCTTGTCCCCGACGGCGAAGCCTAGCTCGTTCAACTTCTGTTTTTGCATCACGCAGACCGGTTCCGCGCCCGCCAGTTCCTTTGGCCCATCGCCCGGCCGGAAAAGAACTTCCGTTGCCGTCAAAACCGGATATGCCTCCGCGCGGTTCACGCCGAGGCACAGAGGGAGCGTAAAATCGCTCGCGTCCGTCGTCTCGTCCTCAACCAAATCGCCCATCGCCGCGGAGAGCTCCGACGTATAGTCAAAATCCGCCACGTACGCCGATTGATCCAGTGCGTCAACGACTCTCTCCTGGATCATCATTCCGGATGAAAGCGTGCCGTTCAGATTATGGATGCGCCCCTCGATCGGAATTGCATCCGGCAGCGCGTTCAGCTGGCGCAGATTCGTCTCCAGCCCGCGAAAAAACAGAAGCAGAAACACGACTATGAGCATACAGGTGCTCACAGCCAGTAAACTCTTTGTCCAATGCCTTCGAATGTTCAGAACTGCCTTGCTTAAATGAAACATAGGTCACCGTCTTCTCGTACATGGGGCGCAGCGAATGCGCGCGTAAAGAAAGTGCAGCAACAGAATACGCATGCCAGAACCTTTGACGGCTATTATATCAAACGCGCGTTATAGATACAACTGCCGCCTGTTGGTTAATTTTCAACTTAATAAGCCGGGCAGCATGCTGCGAATAATCAAAACTGAGCCGGCAGAATCCAGCAATACCTATCATATCGCTGCGCAATCCCTACTGAGCCGACGCGGTGATAAAGTTGTACGTTGGTGACTTCCGGCCATAGTCATACAATCGATAGGAGCATACTCGTTCTATTGACACAATCTGGCAGTCGCGATAAGATTAAACAAGAGGGTAATATGTTTGATATAAATGCAACTGAAAACAACGAAAGCAGATTTTACAAAGACACGTTTACGAAGACCTCCGCGGATCGTCGAAAGAAGCTATGGGATGTCGCAATTGATGAATTCTCCTCAAAGGGCTATAGCGCGACGAATATTAACGACGTCGCCAGAAAAGCGGGAGTCAGCATCGGCGCGATGTACAGCTATTTTGCGTCCAAAGAGGATTTGTTTTTAACGATTGTTGAGCAGGGGTACCTGCTTCTTGAGTCGATTCTCAACGAGTTGGCAGAGAAAAGCGAGGATATCTTTGAGTTTTCCCGGAATACCTTAACCGCATCCAGAGAGTATGCGCTGAAGTACCCAAAGCTCAACCAAATCTATCTGGATTTGACGACGCAGTCGCTCGCGAGCATGTCCGTGCGGCTCTCCAGCAAAATGGAGGCCATCACGACGCGCCACTACAATCGCTTTTTCACGCAAGCAAAAGAGAAAGGGCTTGTTCGACAGGATTTGGATGAAAAAGCGATGTCGTATCTGCTGGACAGCATTTGCGTGATGTATCAATTTTCGTTTTCTTCTGAGTATTACAAGGAGAGAATGAAGCTCTTCTTAGGCGACGAGGAGTATGAAGATATCAAGTCGGTTGAAGAACATCTTCACGCCTATATTCGAGCGATGCTCATCCATAGTTAAGTCGCGATTCAATCGAGAGAGGTATACAGCAAGCGGCCGGATCATGATCCGGCCGCTTTTTTGCGTGTCGTCGAATTGCGCGCCGGGCTGTGATTACGTAAGCATCGACTGCAGAATCGACATATAGTCGTTGAGGTAGCAGGAGTACTCCGGGCTGCCGATTGTTTCAACAAATCCTTGCTCAACCGCTTTTACAAACTCGATATCCTTAAGCAGCACCGCCATCGCGCCCTGTACGCTTAAGAAACGGAAATGCACGAACGGTGTGCGCCGCGTATAGACCCCGTGACCGGATTTTGTCTTTCCCGCCTTGATGCGAAGATAGCAGGCGATGCTGGCGGGATCGCCCTTATCCTCGACGGTAAACTGATAGATGCGGTCGGGCTGCCGCAGGCAGAACTCGCGCATATCCGGATCGCCCAGCTTGTTGTATTGGGACAATGCCCGCGTGATCATATACAAGCTCATCTTGACTTTCAGATGCTGCCTGGCCGGGTCGGAAGGCCGTTGTTTGGGGGACATCAGCATTAACCCCAAGAGCAGAGAGAGAAAGCTTACCAGCAGCTTACTATGCCGCGCACCCTTGATGGCAGGCAGCGCGAGGCCGCCGCGCAGCAGCGTATTCATCTTCGCGATGGTTGGAAACGTAAAACTCAGGTCGGGACATTCCGCAGGCCCCTGTACAACGGTAACCTGACCGTGATCGAAGATTAGATGACAAGCCAGAAGAGAGCTGCCGTCTTTTGCTCCGAATTGTATCGTTGCCGTCACGTCTTGAAACGCCGACTTGATTTTCGGATCGTCGTCGAGAAGAACCTGCATGACCGGAAAGACGGCATTTAAGAACAGCTTGGCGGTGATCAAATCTTTCTGTGTTGCGCTCAATGAAACTCCTCCCTTCTTATTCGTCGTCCCAGTTCTCGTCGGCTTCAAATTCCATGCCCATGATTGCACGCATTTGATCGATAATTCCGTTTGCATCCAACCCGTAGTAGGAATACAAGTCCTCGGCATATCCGATGGTAGCAAACAGGTCATTGATGCCGTGCTTTTTGAAAACGCAGCCTTTTCCGCTTTCGGCAATGACGCTGCCAACCGCGTCCCCAAGACCGCCTATGACGTTGTGCTCCTCAACGGTTAGAATCCTGCGCGTATCCACGACGGCTTTCAGGATCGCTTCCCGGTCGATTGGTTTGATCGTGTGCATGTTGATGACGCGAACGGAAATGCCATCCTGTTCGGCAAGCGTCTTTGCCGCCTGCAGCGTCTGTAACACCGCGATTCCGCAGCAGATGACGGTAATATCGGTGCCTTCGCGCATGGTGATGGCTTTTCCAATTTCAAATTCGTAATCCGCGTTTGCGTAGCAAGGCGGTTCAAATCCGCGGCCGATTCGGATATAGACGGGGCCCGGCGTCTTTACGCAGGCCTGCACCGCCATGGATGTTTCTATGCCGTCGGCCGGGCAGATGACCGTCATATTTGCGATTGCGCGCATGATGGCGAAATCCTCTGTGCAGTGGTGGGTTGTGCCGGCGTGCCCGAAGGAGATTCCCGCATGGGTTGCGATAATCTTGACGGGCAGGTTCTGATAGGCGATATCGGTTCTGACCTGCTCGCCGCCGCGCAGGCAGGCGAAGATAGCCATCGTTGAGGCAAAGGGGATCAGGCCGCATTTTGCGAGGCCGGCCGCAACGCCAAACATGTTCTGTTCCGCGATTCCAACGTTAAAAAAGCGCTCCGGAAAGGCGTTGGCAAAATGCACAATCGCCGTTGTGTTTGCAAGATCCGCCGTTACGCCGACGATCCTGTCGTTCGTTTTACCGAGCTCCGCCAGGGTTCGACCGTAGATTTCCCGGGCGGTCATGGTTGCCGCGTCATACGCGTTCCAATTTGTTCCGGTGTTGACTGCCATAGCTTTGCCTCCTTAACCTTTCAAAATTGATGCTTTAGCTCTTTCGCACATTGCGGTATCGCCGGAAGCATAGTGGTATACGACGTTGTTCTCCATGAAGTCGACGCCCTTGCCCTTAACGGTGTTTGCCAGAATCAGAACCGGTTTCTCCGTTGCTGCCCAGGCGCGCTCAAAAGCCGCGTCGAGCTGGTCAAAATCGTGCCCGTTGATTTCAATCACTTCAAAACCGAACGCCCTCCATTTATCGGCGAAGGGTTCCAGCGACATGACGTCTTCGGTTCTTCCGTCAATCATCAGCCGGTTTCGATCGACTACGGTGATTACGTTCGTGAGCTTAAAGTGAGAGATGGACATCGCTGCTTCCCAGACGCTGCCTTCGCAGCATTCGCCGTCGCCAAGCAGACAAACCGTCTTAAACGGCTTTTTCAGGTACCGTGCGCCAAGGGCAAGGCCCGCGGCAATCGGCAATCCGTGGCCGAGCGAGCCCGCGGAAACGTCGCAGCCAACGACCTTTTTAGAATCGGGATGCATTGCAAAGGGACTGCCGAAATGGTTGAAGGACTTGAGTTCATCAGCAGGAAAGAATCCCTTTTTCGCCAGAACGGGAATATACCCGGCCGCCGCGTGTCCCTTTGAAAGAATAAAGCGGTCGCGATCCTCCATACACGGATTTGCCGCATCCACTTTCAGATACTTGAAGTAGAGAATGGTGAGGATATCGGTAATGCTCAGAGAGCCGCCGATATGCGCGCCGCCGGACCAGGCCATGACGTCGATAATGGTCATCCGAAGTTCGCGCGCAATGTCTTCCAGCCGTTTTTTCTCGAGATTCGAAATGGACATGTGCTACCTCCTGTTGAATCAAAATGTGATTGGGTGGTAAAGTTGCGATCCATGACAGAGCTTCGGGGGACGGGTACCCTTGATGTGCGTTGGAAAACCGGGGGAGTGATCTATCATAATAAGCGGTCAGGCTTTTATCGTTCGAGCGATCAATCCAAATCAACATTGAGCTGCGTTCAGTTCCGTTTGCGGGCATATGATTTTGCGGAAGCTGTTAAAATTCTTGCCATTGGCCGGGGATTCATGATTGACAGGAGAGAGAGGAGGTAGTATATTTCACATAGAGCGAGCGCTCGATCTATTATAAAACACATTTCAAGTATTTTCAACACCACTTTACACGAACATAAAATAATATATTGAAGGAGGGTTCTATGGTAAACCAGACTGTGAAAGCCTATATCAACTTGAACGGAGTATTGCGGTGCCTGCCTTATGTTTGTTCGCTGGATCAAACCGCGGGCGAACTGATCCGCGGACAAAACCTGACGATTCAGTTTCGCATCCGAAACGGCCCGATTGCGCGCCTGATCTTTGAAAACGGAACGTGCCGTTTTGAAAAAGGGAAGGGCAAAAGCCAAATCAAGCTTTCGTTTTCCAGCCCGGAGCACTTCAACCGGATGATGGACGGCAAGGCAAATCCATCCATCACGAAGGGACTGCTGAAGATTGGTTTCTTAACAAAAGAATTCATGCAGCTGACAAAACGGATGGAATACTATCTCAAACCGGATCGAACATTGCTCGAGGATCCTGCGTTTCGAAGGATCAATACGATATTGACGTTCTATGCCGCCTTCCACTCCCTTGCCGAGGTGGGGATGCACGACCCCGTTGGCGTTCAGGTGATGAAGCACGCCAGGAAGGGAATGCTGGTTGCGGCAATCGATCAAACAGACGTAAAGGCGATTTTAAGACTATCAGCGGGAGATATTGCGGTATTAACGCGAGAAGACGATCTTCCCGTTTGCAGACTTCGTTTTGCCAGCGTGGACAAAGCATACGAGGTACTAACCGGAAAGCTGGATTTCCTGACCGCGATTGGCTTAGGTGACGTGAAAATGGAAGGATTTATCCCCGTCATGCAGACGGTTGAGCATATCCTGCCAATGGTCAATACGTATTTGTCCTAAAGGGAAAGAAAGGCGGACACGATGGAGACTTATCAATACAGCAAAAGCAAGGAACTTTTTCAGCGCGCGGCAAAGGTCATTCCGGGAGGAATTTACGGGCACCTTGGGCCGGCGAACGGTTGCTTTATCCCCACGGAGGCCTTCCCG
>JBDKTD010000313.1:0-7037 GCA_039680365.1 Clostridiaceae bacterium | reverse complement strand
CGGACTCGGAAATCCGGGATTCGTATATCAGAACATAGTAAGTTTGCAGGAGAACGCCGAATGTTTATCGTAGCCGGACTCGGAAACCCGGGATTATTATATCAGCGCACGCGCCACAACGCGGGCTTTCAGGCGCTGGACCGGCTGGCGGACGAGCTTCACATCCGCGTAACAAAGCGCGGCTTTAGCGGCGTCTACGGCGAAGGCGTTTACAACGGCGAGCGCGTGGTGCTGGTCAAGCCCACAACCTATATGAACCTCTCCGGCGACTGCGTGCAGAGCGTGCTGCACTTTTTCAAGTGTCCCGTGGAGAACCTAATCGTGCTCTACGACGATATCGATCTGCCGGTCGGCGCGCTGCGCATCCGCGACAAAGGCAGCGCGGGCACGCACAACGGCATGCGCTCCATCGTAGCAAGCGTGAACAGCGAAAACTTTCCGCGCGTGCGCATAGGGGTCGGCAACGACAGCGAAGGCGATTTGAAAAACTATGTGCTCGGAAAGCCGGGTAAGGCCGAGCAGAGCGAGCTCGTCACGGCGTTTCACGACGCCGCCGACGCGGTGCGTCTGATTCTGGAAGGGAAACTTCCGGAAGCGCAGGCGCAGTATAATAAAAAGCATATCGGCAACTCGCCCGCCGTGCGGGATTAAGCAGAGAAAACCGCGTCTGACGGCTTGTCCGTTCAGGCGCAGGAAATAGAGATTGAGAGAGGCACACACCGGGGCGGAAGCGCGCTCCGGCGCGTGTCTGCGCGCACGCACCACGGGCGCGCGGAAAAAAGGGGGACGTTTGACACAGCAACCGCATACAAACCCGATACTGGACATACTGGATTCCGCAGCGGACTACCGGCGCATGGCAAGCGCGCTGGAGGGGGGCAAAGGCCCGGTTGCGGCTTTTGGCGTTGCCGCAAACGCAAAGGCACACCTCGTTTCCGCGCTTTCCCGCACGCGGCAGATCCTTTTTGTGACCGCGACCGATACCGCCGCTGCCCAGCTCTGCGAGAGCGTCCGCCTGTTCGGCAGGCGCGCCGAGCTGTTTCTGCCGCGCGAAACGCCCTTGGTCTATGTCCACGCGGCGTCCGGCGAACAGCGCGGTGCGCGCATTGCCGCGCTTTGCGCGCTCATCGACGGGGAAAACTGCGTCGTAGCGGCCAGCGCGGCGGCGCTGTTGCAGGTGCTGCCGCCAAAGGAAGCGTTTCGCCAGAGCATCTTCCGCTTAGCGGTAGGGGATACGCTTGAACCGCGCGCGCTGACCGAGCGGCTCGTGACCGCGGGCTACGAGCGTGTTGAACTCGTGGAAGGCGCGGGACAGATCGCTTCCCGCGGGGACATTGTGGATATTTACGCGCCGGGGGAGGAATACCCCGTCCGCATCGAGTTTTTCGGCGACGAAATCGACCAGATGCGCTCGTTCGACCCGGTCTCCCAGCGCAGCGTGGAGCAGGTGCAGAGCGTATTGATTCGCCCCGCGCTCGAAACGCCCCAGCCGAAGGAGCGCACGCAGAAAGCGCTCAAAAAGATTGCCGGGCGAACCGGACTGACGGATCAGGAGCAGGCCTGGGAGAACGGAATCGCCAGCGTCGGCGGGGACGTGCTCCTGCCGCTCTTGTACGAAAAAACCGAAACGGTGCTGGACTATCTGGCAAACGACGCGGTGATGATTCTGGACGAAGCGCTGCTCATTGACGAAGCGCTCCGCACCGAACAGCTTCGCTTTGGCGAAACCGTGCAGGCCATGCTGGAGCGCGGGGAAGGCGCCCCCGAACAGGGCGCGCTGGAGCGCGGCGCAAACGAAACGCTCGACTGCCTGAACACCGGCAGGACGGCGCTTCTCTACGCGCTTTCGCGCACGCACCCGCAGTTTTCGCCAAGGGAAATCGTCACGCTGGAATCGCGCGGGGCTCCCCAGTACATGGGCGCGTTCGACGAGCTGGCGCGCGAGATCACCCGCCTGAACAAAGCGGGCGAGCGCACGGTGATCTACGCCGGCGAGCAGTCCAATGAAGTTCGCGCCAATCTGGAAGAGTACGGCGCGGAAACGCGCACGCTCGAAAGCCTGCCCGCCGAGCTTCCCTCCGGCAAAACGCTGATCGTACCCGGTCAGCTCAGCAGGGGCTTTTCTTACCCCTCGCTCAGGCTCAACGTGCTTACGGAGTATGAGGTCAGCGGCAGGACGGAGCGCGCGCTCAAGCGCACACGGGGCAAAAAGCACCTTTCGTTCTCCGAACTCAGCGTGGGCGACTATATCGTGCACGAAGCGCACGGCGTTGGCCGCTTCATCAAGGTGGAAGCGCTGACTGTGCAGGGCAACACGCGCGATTACCTTTTGATCGAATACCGCGGGGGCGACCGGTTGTACATTCCGACCGATCAGCTCGACCGCGTGCAGAAATACGTCGGCGGCGGGGACGAGGACGCCGCTCCCCAGCTGAGCAAGCTCGGCGGGGCGGAGTGGACAAACCGCGTCAACCGCGCCAAGAACGCCGCCAAGAATCTCGCCGTCGATCTGGCTGCGCTTTACGCAGAGCGCGCGAGCGCCAGGGGATTTGCAGTTTCCATGGATACCGCATGGCAGCGGACGTTTGAGGAGCGCTTTCCCTACGAGCTCACGCCCGATCAGAAGCAGAGCATTGAGGAGATCAAGGCGGATATGGAAAATCCGCGTCCTATGGATCGCCTGCTCTGCGGGGACGTTGGCTACGGTAAAACCGAGGTGGCGCTGCGGGCGTGCTTTAAGTGCGTGCAGGACGGAAAGCAGGCCGCGCTTCTTGTGCCGACAACGATTCTTGCCCAGCAGCACTACAACACCATGTTTTCGCGCTTTGCGGAGTTTCCCATCAAGGCCGCGTGCCTTTCGCGCTTTCAGACCGCAAAGGAGCGCGAGGCGATCAAGCGCGCGCTCGCGGAAGGGAAGATCGACGTCATCGTAGGCACACACGCGCTCTTGGCAAAGGATGTGAAGTACCGTTCGTTGGGGTTACTGATCATCGACGAGGAGCACCGCTTCGGCGTGAACCACAAAGAGCAGATCAAGGCGCTTAAGCGAACCGTGGACGTGCTTACCCTGACCGCCACGCCGATTCCGCGGACGCTGAATATGTCCATGACGGGGATACGCGATATCAGCGTCATAGAAACGCCGCCGGAAGCGCGTTATCCCGTGCAGACCTACGTTCTGGAATACACGGACGCGCTCCTCAAGGACGCCATCAGCCGCGAGCTTGCGCGCAAAGGTCAGGCGTACGTGGTGTATAACCGCGTGCAGCACATGGAGACCATGGCGAGGAGAATTGAACAGCTCCTGCCGGAGGTACGCATTACCGTGGCGCACGGCCAGATGGGCGAGACGCAGCTGGAGAACGCCATGCTGGAGTTTTTAGAGCATCGTTCGGACGTTCTGCTCTGCTCTACGATTATCGAAAGCGGGCTGGATATTTCAAACGTCAACACGCTCATCGTGATCGAGGCGGACAAGATGGGGCTTGCCCAGCTCTACCAGCTCAGAGGGCGGGTGGGGCGTTCCAGCCGGATTGGGTACGCGTACTTCACCGTACAGACCGGGCGGGTTATGAACGAAAAAGCCGCCAAGCGCTTGATGGCCATACGGGAGTTTACGCAGTTTGGCGCGGGCTTCCAGCTCGCCATGCGGGATTTGGAAATTCGCGGCGCGGGTTCGCTGCTGGGCGCAGAGCAGCACGGCAACATCTCGGACGTTGGATACGAGTACTACGTCAAACTCGTGCGCCGCGCGGTGGACGAGCAGCAGGGGCGCGCACTCGAGCCTGTGACCGAAACCAGCGTGGATATCCCCATCGACGCGCATATTCCGCACGACTATGTGCCAAGCGAGCTCATGCGCCTGAAGGCTTACCGCAGGATTGCGGATATCGACGGCGCGGAGACGATGATGGACGTGACCGAGGAGTTTATCGACCGCTACGGCGAGCCGCCGGAGAGCGTTACAAACCTTATGCGCATTTCCCTGGTCAAGGCGTATGCCCAGCGGGCGTATCTGGAGAGCGTTTCCGTCCGCGACGGCGAGGCCAAGCTCAAGTTTGCCGAGTACGCGCCCATCGACGGCGGAAAGCTGATTGCAGCCGTCTCCAATATGGAAGGAGCGCGCCTGTTAGCCAACACGCCGCTTTCCATAGAAATACGGCAGAAAAACGCCGACGCCGCGTCGATCACCGGCAAACTGCCACAATTCCTTTACACAATTGTTCATTGCGTTGACGCCGACGCGGGCATATAATGACAAGTGACTTTTACCGGCTTTTACGCGCCGGGCGCGGAAAATAAATGAGGGAGAAATCAAACATGAAGAATTTCAAATGGAAGCAGATGCTGGCTGCCCTGCTGGCAGTTACGCTGATGCTGTCCGTCGCGGGCTGCGCGCTCAAGGACGACAAGACCGATACGGCTTCGAGTTCCAACGCAAGCAGCGGAGACGCCGCCGCTGACGATCAGGTCGCCGTCAAAGTCGGTGATAAATACACCATCACCAAGGGCGAAATCGCGGATCAATACGACTATATGGTGCAGATGTACTCTGCCTATGGCATGAGCGCACCCACCGAAGCTTCCGAAATTGAATCCATGCAGGACAGCGTGATTGCGACGATGGTTTCGGCAAAGATTCAGCTCTATGAAGCCGATAAGCTGGGCATCGCCCTCACGGACGAAGAGAAGGCGAGCGTCGAGTCTCAAGTTGAGGAAGAGATGAAGTACTATATGGATAACTTCAAATCTCAGGCCGTAAGCGAAGGCGCAGCTGATGTCGACGCACGTACGCTCGAAATCTTCCAAGAGCAGCTTGACGCCGCAGGTATGGAAATGGATGTTGACGGCTTCCGCGCTTATGTGACGGAACAGTACACCAACGACGCGCTGAAGACCGCCCTCAAGGCAAAGATCACCGAGGGGATTACCGCAACCGAGGACGAAGTTCAGGCATACTACGACGAAAACCTCGCTACCCAGAAGGAATCCTACGATGCAACCCCGACCGATTACCTCTCCGCGGCGGAATCCGCCCAGAGCGGCAGCGGCGCCCCGGTGCTCTACGCGCCCGCGGGTTATGTCCGCGTCCGTTCGATCTCCATTACGCCGACGGCTGCGCTTTCGGACGACTACACCACGCTGAAGACCGATATGGATTCCATTGCCGCCAAGTACGGCGCGGCCGCGCTGGAAGCGCTCGCTGCAAAGTATGCCGCGCAGGGAACCAATCCCGCCACCGCGTCTTTCGACGTTGCGGCCTCCGATATCGAAGGCTACACCGACCTTCTGACGCAGTATCTGGCAAAGAAATCTCAGGCCGACGCGATGTATGAAGAGTACATCAAGGACGCGCGCGCCAAGGCCGATGAAGCCTACGCGGCTCTGCAGTCCGGCACCTCTTTTGCCGACACAATGGCCAAATACGGCGAAGACACGATGTACACCACCACGCCTTCCTTTGTGGACACCGGCATTCTGATGTACATGGCCGGCAAGGATACCACCTGGGACGCAAAGCTGACGGAAGCCGTCGGCCTGCTCAAGGCGGGCGAATACTCGCCGATTATCCAGATTGACGATATGTTCTACATTCTCCAGCTGGTTGGCGACGAACCCTCCGGCGAGAAGACTCTGACTGACGTGCACGACGCGATTATGGCTTCGATTATCGCTTCTAAGGGCGATACGCTCTGGAACGACACGCTCAAAGGCTGGGAAGAAGACAAGACAATCGTCACCTATTACACGGATGTGTACCGCAGCATCGGCAAATAAGCGAACCTGAGCAACGACAGCATCAAAACGGGCGGCTTTCAGCCGCCCGTTTTTTATGCGGTAACCTTCCGCCGTCGCCTCCGGCTTACGGTGAAAGGACAAAATCGCTTGTATTTACAGAAAGGATTTGCTATATTGATTAAAAGACGACGCGAGTATTCGCCAAAGCGCGGAATTCGCGCCGCTTTGTAAAACAAAGATGGAACAATGAGCACGTAAGGACGAGATTTTTAGGAGGATGACCACATGAAGTATGAATGCGTTTGCGGCTACGTTTACGATCCGGAAGTCGGCGATCCCGACAACGGCATCGCGCCGGGCACCGCTTTCGAAGACCTGCCGGACGATTGGGTTTGCCCCGTCTGCGGGTTGGATAAGGACGCGTTCACAGCGATCTGAAGAACAAAAACAAAGCGTACCAGAACGCTCCGGCAGATGCCGGAGCGCTTCTTTTTACTCTTTATATGGTTTCTGCCAAAGGGCTGACCGCCCCTTTGGAATCCCTGCGCTTCTCACGGGGTTGGGGGGTGGAACCCCCAAGCGAATCCTCCCCAAAACGGAAGACGCCGCTTGGTTACAGCCAAGCGGCGCCGATCCGTCTTGCTTTGCTCTTTACGGGATCAGGGAAAGAATTTGAGGCTTGGGGCGTGCGCCGGCCGTCTGGTTGACGACTTTGCCATCCTTCATGACAACGAGGGTGGGGATGCTCATGACCCCGAAGCGCGCTGCCAGCTCAGGCTGTTCGTCCACATTCACCTTACCAACCTTCAGGTCAGCGCGTTCCGTGGCGATTTCGTCGATGATGGGAGATACCATGCGGCAGGGTCCGCACCAGCTTGCCCAAAAGTCTATGAGTACGGTTTTGCTTTCCTTGAGGATTTCCTGGTCGAAATTATCTTTCGTAATGGTCGTGACCGACATTTTGATCGCTCCTTTGCTTTTGTTACTGCAATCATACCCCGCATCCGGCAAACCCACAGTGACTATGTTACATAGGCAAACGCTTGCGTACCCGCTTTACCGCGCTGTCGCAATACCCGAAAAAAGCCCTAAATCAGGCACTTTTTTACGATTTTTTCTTGCGTGCTTCTCTTGACGGCGGCAGCTTAGGGGATTAGACTCAAGTTGTTTCCCGGTTTTTTCATATCGAATTTTTTATACTGGAGCGGCTGAAACATGATAGAGATCAACGGCGGCGGGCTGACGCTGGAACAGGTTGCAAGAATTGCGCGCTCGTTCGAACCCGTCCGTATTTCCTC
>JBDKTD010000107.1:0-10726 GCA_039680365.1 Clostridiaceae bacterium | reverse complement strand
GTCGGGGTGGCGTTTGCGATTTGATATTTCACGACAGCGGGTGAAATTACACCGGCGACGAGGGCATAACTCACGCCGAAGAGCATAATGAGGATCATAGCGCATAGAATTCCGAATGCGAGGGGGTTATTGATACGAAACGTTCTCCTGCGCTTTACAATCTTTTTCATGCTCTCCACCTCAGTCGTGCTGTCAAGGGTATTGTAACACGCTCGTAAGAGAATGCACCATAGAAAAACATAAGATTTTCAAAATTTACACGTTTTCGTTAGAAAAAATTCATGTCTTTTTGAACGAATTGCGATACAGGAGATTTGTGTGATTTTTATACGCACTCCCCGCTTTGCGTTCCGGCCGCGCGGCGTAACGGAAATCGCGCGTATTCGTTTTTCCGCTCGGAAGAAGCGCCGGATTCCGGCAAAAAGCGAGCGTTTCCCGCTTATGAAAATCCGCCGAAAACACACAGATTATCACTTTTATAAGCTGTTTTTTGTTGAATACTTGAACCTTTACCCGCTCGAACGTATAATACGGATATGCCATATAATTATACGCACGCGCTGGTGGGACTCACCGCGCTGGAGAACGCAGACGGCGCCGTAAAAGCCCTTGTATCCAAGCACAAGGGCGCATTTTTGATCGGCACAATGGGGCCCGATCCGTACTTTGGAGACGAAATGCCTAAGCCGTTATTCGCCCCCTGCCGCAAACCGGTCGCCGACAAGCTGCACACGCTGGATATGCGTTCAATCGCTTCCGCGCTGCTCCCGCTCGCCGCCGAGAGCCCTGCGGCGCAGGCGTACGCGCTTGGTTTTTTATGCCACTTTCTGCTGGATACCAACGCGCATCCTTATATTGAAGCGCGGTTTTCCGGCAAGGCGCATACGCCCGCCGAGATACAGATCGACCTGATGATGACCGATCGCGTTAAGCGTCCCGGCGTTCCGCTCCCTCCCGCTAGGTTCTACCGCCGCGGGGAAGTCGCCGCGCTGGACAGGCTGCATACAAGCCTGATCCGCCAGCTCCTTTCGCTGGAGATCAAGGGCGCGTTCTCCCGCAGTCTGCATAAGTGGATTGCGGTCAACACGGTTTCGTTTGACCCAAATAGCCGCAAACTCCGGTTTTTCAGCAAGCTGGATCGCAGCGGCAAACTGGCCGGTTTTCTGGTTGCGCGCCATCCCGACCCGGACGATCGCCTGAACCTTGGCCACGGCGATTGGCGCGCGACCTGTGCGCCGGAGCAGGCGAGAACGGAATCGTTCCCGGAGCTGTTCGAGCGCGCCGTCAAAGAAGCGCCCGCGCTGCTGAACGCCGCGCTGTCCGCCATGACGGGCGGAGAACTCGCCCCGGCGCTGGCCTTGATCGGCTCACGGAGGATGGATGCAAAGCCTGTCTGAGTTCGACCTCTCCCCTTTACGCGCCTGCTGCTTTACCGGTCACCGGCCGGAAGCGCTGCCGGATCGCGGAAACGAAGAAAAGCGAGGCATGCGGGATCTTTGCGGCCTGTTGGAGGCCGCTGTTTTTCGCGCTGTGGACGAAGGCATTACGCTTTTTTACGCGGGCGGCGCGCGCGGGTTCGATACCCTCGCCGCGGAAGCCGTACTGCGCTGCCGCGAAACGAACCCGGAAATCAGGCTGTTTCTCGCACTGCCCGGGCGCGACCAAACCGGGGACTGGCCGGAAGGCGACCGGCTAAGGTACGAAGCCATCCTTTCCGCAGCAGGCGATTGCGTCTGGTATGCGGCGGACGTTTGCAGTCCGGACTCCATGCGTAAGCGCAACCGCTATTTAGTGGATCATTCCACCCGTTGCGTGGCATACCTCAAGCGTATGCGCGGCGGCACGCTCTATACGGTCAACTACGCGCTGGAAAACGACGTTCCGGTCGAAAACCTCGCCTTATTCATGCCGCGCGCCTAGATGAAACCGTCAGCACGGAAATCGCGTCCGCCTGCCCTCCGGGCAGGCTTGTTTATTCGACTATCTCAACATTTATTTGATTGTAGTTTATTTTATATCGTGGTATAATTCGTAACCATTATGGAACAGAAAATAACAGCAGCTTCAAACCGGCCCTGCGCACCCGCGCAGCCGAACAAAATGGGAGTTTTGCCGGAAGGCAGGCTCCTCTTCTCCATGGGCGTGCCGCTGGCGCTCTCCATGCTCACGCAGGCGCTCTACAACATCGTGGACAGCATCTTCGTTTCGTTCATCGACGAAAGCGCGCTCACGGCGGTTACGCTCAGCTACCCGATCTTTATGCTGATGATCTCCGTCGCGGTCGGCACCGGGGTCGGCATCAACTCGCTGATTTCGCGCAGGCTCGGCGCAAAGCGTTTTGCCGAAGCGGAGCTCGCCGCCAGTAACGGGTTTTTCCTGATGCTGTTCTCGTCGCTTCTGTTCGTTGTGTTCGGGCTCTTCTTTGCAAAGCCTTTCATCGCCGCCTATACAAACACGCCCGAAACGGCGGCCTACGGCGCGGACTACCTCTCGATCGTATCAACGTTCAGCGTCGGTCTGTTCATACAGGTGTTCTGCGAACGCATCATGCAGAGCCAGGGCAAGAACCTCTATGCCATGCTCATGCAGCTCGTCGGCGCGGTGGTCAACATTGTTCTCGACCCCATCCTCATATTCGGCTTACTGGGCTTCCCCAAGCTCGGCGTCGCGGGAGCTGCCATCGCAACCGTTATCGGCCAGATGACCTCCATGCTGTTCTCGCTTCTTGTGATCTTCGGCAAAAAGAACGAGGTGCGCCTTACCTTTAAGGGGTTCAAACCCGACCTCGCCAGTATCAAGGGCATCTATGAAGTCGGCTTACCCTCGATCGTTTTGCAGGCCAGTGGAACGGTAATGACGCTCGCACTCAACGCCATCCTCATTGTGTTCAGCGAAACGGCGGTTGCGGTGTTCGGCGCGTATTTCAAGGTACAGTCCATCGCCTATATGCCGCTGTTTGGAACGACCAACGCCGCCATGAGCATTATTGCCTATAACTACGGCGCGTGCAACAAAAAGCGCGTCATGCGCACCTGGAAGTTGATGCTCGTTTCAGGGCTTGTGCTCATGATCGTTATGGCGGCGCTGTTTCTGCTGCTGCCGGATCAGATTCTCGGCATGTTCAACGCTTCTGCGGACATGCTGCGCATCGGTCATTCCGCGCTGACGATCATCCCCATCGGTCTCCCCATCGCGGTAATCAGCATCTGCTGCTCCATGCTGTTTCAAGCCGTCGGCAAGGGGTCGTTCAGCATGTATATCTCGCTGGCGCGCCAGCTCGTGTTCTTGATTCCGGTTGCATGGGCGCTGGCAAAGATCACCTCCGACGTCACCGCCGTCTGGTGGGCGTTCCCGGTTTCGGAAGCGCTCAGCGTGTTTTTAAGCCTCGCGCTGTTTGCCTCGATCTACCGCAGCCGCATCCAGACGCTTTCCAGCGCCGATCCCTGCGACTGCGTTCCAAAAGAGATTATCGTTTAGTGCGCCAATCTCCGCTTTTCAAAGCGCCGCTTTCATCGCGGCGCTTTTTTTACTGCCGCTTTTTCAGACGCTCTTCTTGACGGGGGTATGCCGTTATGCGAGAATAGCCCTAAAGGGGTGAGAACATGGAACGAATTGGAAAAGAAGCGTACTACCTCTCCATTGCGGCGGAGGTCGCAAAACGCTCCACCTGTCTGCGCAGGCAATACGGCGCGGTCATCGTCAAAAACGACGAAATCGTTGCAACCGGTTATAACGGCGCGCCGCGCGGCGACTCCAACTGCTGCGACGAAGGCTCCTGCTGGCGGGAACGCAACAACAGTCCTCATGGCGAGCAGTATGAAAAGTGCGTCGCCGTACACGCGGAAGCCAACGCCATCATCAGCGCCAGCCGCAACGAAATGCTCGGCAGCACGCTGTATCTTTCCGGATTCGAAGGGTTCGATCATCCCATCGAAGCGCCCGCGCCGTGCGTGATGTGCTCGCGCATGATCAAGAACGCGGGAATATCCAGAGTAATCAACAAGCAGGGAGAAATCAAGCTATGAATCAAATGCGGGTCGGCGACGGCACCGTTGTGCTGCTTGCCGGCGGCGGAAAAGTCTATACGGACGTTGCCGCGCGCTTTACGCGCAGCGAGCGGGGTCTGGAAGAGATTATCGCCTCCCCTTATAACGCGGAACTCGTGCGCAGCATCGTAGAAAAAGGCCACCTCGCCGCAACCGAGTTCGACTACTTCCTCTTCGGCGTGGAAGGCTATTCCCGTGTGACTGAAGTGCAGCTGGTGCGCAAACGCCTCGCGAGCTACCTCATCAAGAGCGGGCGCGTGGATAAGCACGGCAAGCGTTCCTACGACGTCGTCCTGCCGGACGGAATCCTCTCCCACCGCGCAAACTGCACCCTGCCGAACGGTCAAACCATCGATCTTGGCGCAGTCGACCTTTTGAATATGCTCGAGGAATGGTACGATTCCGGCGTGGACGCGGGCTATAAGGAAGAAGAACTGCGCTATCTCAAGCCGCAGGCAACCGAGTTTAAGGCGCTCATCGGCATGAACGCGCACGCTCTTTTGGACTGGTTTAAGATTCGCTGCTGCATGAACGCGCAGGCGGAAATTCGCGACCTTGCCTGCAAGATGATGCGGCTCTGTAAGGAATCTTGTCCCGCTTTATTCGAAGACGCAGGCCCGAACTGCGTTTCGCTTGGTTACTGCCCGGAAAACGAGTTCCAAAACCCCGCCTGCCACGTTATCCGCAAAAAGGACGCGCTGGAACTGCTCAAACGTGCGTCAAAGGGAGAGTAAACCCGCGCGAATTCCAAACCGAACGGAAGGCGGAACGATATGCCAACTGCGTCGCATAAAACACCGCATATCTGCAAACGCTGCAAAACCCGCTTTCGCGGGCAGTACTGCCCCTATTGCGGCGCGGAGTACGGCGCGCATCAACTGAGCACCGGCGGCGGAATCCTGCTGGGGCTGTTACGGTTTGTGTTTACCCTCGTTATCCTCTGCGTTGTACTGGCCGTCGCCATTGCGATTTTGGACAGCACGGCGTACGCGCACGACCCCGCGCATACAAGCGCCTACGCAATTCTCTTCAGCATCCGCAACGCCGTTCCGCAAGACGCGCTGGCCGTGTACGATTCCGTACGCGAACAGGCGCTCTCCGCGCTGAAAATTGCGTTTACCGCGGTGCGGGATTTCTTTGCGGAAGCATTCTCCTGAACATTCAACCTCTGCACGAAAAAAATCCGGCTTGCGCCGGATTTTTTACTATCTATACGATTATAATGCCGAACCGACCGTGTTCCAGCCGATGATCAAAAACGTGAGCACCACCACGCCGCAGAAGGCGGCGGCGATCATGCCCTTCATGCCGAGCTTGCGCACTTTGAACTTGGTCAAAAACGCGATAGCCGTCAATAAGAGGCAAAGCACATACAAAAGCAGAAACCCGCTCTTCATCACAGGGCGGAGCGTATAGATGAGCGGAACTAAAAGAGCGATCGTGGTGACCGGCAGCCCGTCGTAATACTGGCGGGACGTCTTTTCGTTGAATTGCAGCTCGTCCTCGGTAACGTTGTAGTACGCCAGCCGGATGAGCGCCGCGAGTACGAACAGCACCAGCACGACTGCTTCGTACCATTTCGTCAGCCCGATGGAATACCCGATTGCCGCGGGCAGTACGCCAAAGCAAATCATGTCCGCAAGCGAGTCGATTTGTATGCCGAACTTCTTTTCCTGTTCGCTGCGCTTGCGTGTTTTGGCAATCGAGCCGTCAAACAGGTCGCAAAACCCGGAGATCATCAGGCAGACAATCGCCATGCTCGTGCGCCCGTACATCGACAGGCCAATGCCGACGACGGCGCTGACCACGCCGAAGTACGTCATCAATACCGTGTAGTTATAAATCCCAACCATTTTCCCATCCCGCTTCCTAAAGTATAAAGGGACATGGCCGACGCCTGCCCCATTCTGCGTTGTATTCACGCTTCTCGTTTTTACTAAACGCCGTAATACGTTCGGTACCAGTCTGCAAACTTTTTCAG
The DNA here is from genome assembly GCA_039680365.1 of Clostridiaceae bacterium. Lineage (GTDB taxonomy): Bacteria > Bacillota > Clostridia > Christensenellales > CAG-138 > UBA7703. Next base: position 4,699 of record JBDKTD010000107.1, on the reverse strand, counting down.
CCCGACTGAAATCGGCGTAGTCGGCGCAAAGCCGAAATCCCGCGCGGTTTCCGTAATATCCGCATAGGTCTGGGTCACATCCCCCGCCTGCATGGGCAAAAACCGTTTATTCGCGGGTTTGCCAAGCGCGTTTTCGAGCGTCTGGATGAAGTCCATCAGTTTTTCCGGCTTGTTGTTGCCAATGTTGTAGACCGCGTGCCGGTCGCCGGCGGCGTTCGGCTTTGGCGGCGAAAAAAGCATTGCCTGTATACAGGCGGTCACGTCGTCCACGTAGGTAAAGTCTCGCAGGAGTTCGCCGTTGTTGTACACGTCGATGATCTCGCCAGCGAGAATCGCTTTGGTAAACTTGAAATACGCCATATCCGGACGCCCGAACGGGCCGTACACGGTGAAAAAACGCAGCCCCGTGGCGGGGATGCCGTAGAGGTGCGAATAGGTGTAGGCAAACAGCTCGTTGCTCTTTTTTGTCGCTGCGTAGAGCGAAATCGGCTCGTCCACGCGATCGTTCACGGAAAAAGGCGTCTTCTCCCGGTCGCCGTAAACGGACGAGCTGGAAGCGTAGAGCATGTGCTTGACCGGGTGGCGGCGCACCGCTTCGAGCACGTTAAAGAAGCCTACGATGTTGCTCTCGATATATGCTTTCGGGTGGTCGATACTGTAGCGAACGCCCGCCTGCGCGGCGAGGTTTACAACGATTTCCGGTTGAACGCGGGCGAAGATATCCTCCACCGCCGCTTCGTTTGCCAAATCGCCCTCGGCAAACGTAAACCGCTCGTACGGCGCAAGCTCGTTGAGCCGCGCGCGCTTGAGCGCGGGGTCGTAATAGTCGTTTAAGTTGTCGATTCCCGCAACGGCATAGCCCGACGCGAGCAGGCGCTTTGCCAGATGGTAGCCGATGAACCCGGCCGCCCCCGTTACGAGAATCGGTTTTTCAGTTTGAAGCAACACTGTTTCTCCGCCTTGTCCTTTTGTTTGATGATCCCCGCTCACAGCAGTGCGGCTGAAAGCCTATCGGCCGATGGAGTAGTACTCCACGCCGCCGCGCTTCATCGTATCCTGATCGAAGATATTCCGCCCGTCATAGACCAGCGGCACGTGCATCCTGGAGCGGAACGTTTCCGGCGACAGCCGGACGATCTCTTCCCACTCCGTAAATACAAAACAGCAGAACGCGCCGGAAAGCGCTTCCTCGGCGGAAGCGGCGAGGCTAACGTTCGGGAACTTCTTTTTAAAGTTCTCCCCCGCGACCGGATCGTAACAGACGACCTGCGCGCCGTGATCTAAAAGGAGTTTGACGTTGTCGATTGCGGGCGCTTCCCGCAGATCGTCCGTGCCGGGCTTGAAGGCAAGCCCCAGCACCGCCACGCGGAGGTTTTCAAAGGACATGAACCGTTTCTTCGCTTTTTCAAAGAGCTTGGTTTTCTGCTCGGCGTTAATCGCCACCGCCGCGTCTACGGTTCTCAAATGGTAGCCGTGCTGTTCGGCAAGGAAGCTGAGCGCTTTTGTGTCCTTTGGAAAACAGCTCCCGCCGTAGCCGACGCCCGCCTTGAGAAACTTTGCCCCGATGCGCGGATCGTAGCGCATGCCTTCCGCCACGTCGTCCACGTTTGCGCCGACCCGCTCGCAAAGGTTTGCGATATCGTTCATGTAGGAAATCTTGAGAGCGAGGAAGTTGTTGCAGGCGTACTTGATCATCTCCGCCGAGCGGCGGGAGACCGAAACGATTGGCAGGTCGAACGGCGCGTAAATCTTGAGCAGGATGCGTTCGGCTTCTTCGTCCTCCGTGCCAATGATGATTCTAGTGGCGTTCATGGTGTCGTGCACCGCGTTGCCCTGCGCAAGGAACTCCGGATTGCTCGCCACGCGAACCTTCACATCCCGGATGAGGTTGTCCTTGATGTACTGCTCAACCTTATCGTTCGTGCCGACCGGCACGGTGGACTTGACCACCACGAGGCAGTCGTGGGTCACGCTTTCCGCAATCTCCCTGCAGACCGCCGCGATATACGAAAGGTTCGCGCTGCCGTCCGGCAGTTCCGGCGTGCCAACGCCAATGAAAATGGCGTCCGCGTCCGCATAGGCGCTGGCAAAATCGGTTGTAAAGAACAGACGGCTGGCCGCGATGTTCTTTTTGAGAAGCTCTTCGAGACCCACTTCATATATGGGCGACTCCCCGCCGCTCATCATAGCAACCTTTTGCTCGTCCACGTCCACGCAGGTGACCGTATGCCCTTTTTCGGCAAAACAGACGCCCGCTACCAGCCCGACATATCCCGTTCCGGCAACCGCCAGTTTCATGCAAAATCCTCCTCGTAGTTCCGCTTCGCGTTTCGTTATTATCCGCGCGGACGGATGCAGTACTGAGTCGTCTTGAATACTTATTGAGTCATCAACGCGTCTTCAGCTCTGGCTGGGCTGATTCGACTTCTTTCTGTTGAAATAGTCTTTAATCGAAGTAATCAGATAGTCCAAACTCTTTAACTTAAATAATACCGCCAAACCGAGGTAAACCGCAACCCCGCAAACGACCTGTACGATCAGCGCGGGCAGATCGCCCATCGGAATCAGTGAAACGCCCCAAACGGCGGCGGCCATCGCACCGGAGAGCAGAATCGGCGGCAGCATGTCCCAAATCTGGTCGCGGTAGCGATACGTAAAGAGCATTTTCGATGCAACCATTGTAACACCCATCGAAAATACCGCCGTAATCGCCGCGCTCCAGGCAATGGCGATTGGAGTCGTAAAGCGAAACACCGCCACGCAGAGCGCGAGGATGCCGAAAATCTTTTTGATAATCTCCGTCTTTAGGTAAACGTCGCTCCGGCCAATCGCGTTGATCGCCTGCAAGTCTGCCGCTTCGATGGGATAAAGCGCAAACACGATGACAAGAATCCGCAGAAACGGCGCGCTGGGCACCCATTTTTCCGTGAGCAGCACGCGCATTAAAAGCGTCGCCACCATCGCCATGCCCGCCATTGTGGGAAATACCATCAGAGCCGTAGAGCGGTTCGTCTTTCGCAGCATTTCCAGCAGCAGCGGCTTATCGTCCTGCTTTTTGGAGTATGCCGGAAACAGCACGGCCAGCGCCACGCTCGTGAGATTATCCGCAATCATCTGCGGATACTGGTTGCCGCGGTTGTAAAAGGCCAGCGAATCGCCGATAAAGCGTTTTCCAATCACGAGTCCGGTGAGGTTGGAATACCCTGTGTTGAGCAAGTCGGAAAGCATCAGTTTCCAGCCAAAGCCAAAGAGCTGTTTCAGCCGTTTCCAGTCGATGACGAACGACGGGGTCCACCGGTCCTGCAGCCAGAGCAGCAGAGAAGCAGCGACGGAACCGAGCAGCTGGTTGACCACGAGCGCCCAGATTCCGTAGCCTTGATACGCCATCCAGATGCCGACGACGCCGGAGAACACGGTTGCCCCCAGCGTGGTGACGCAGAGCTTTCGAAACTCGAACTTGCGGGTGATAATGGCTGTCTGAACCGAGTTGAACGCGCCCGTCATCAGAATGACGGAGAGCACGCGCAGCGCTTTCGTCAAATCCGCCTGCACATAAAAACGCGCGATCAGCGGCGCGCAGAAGTAAACGACGACATACAGCGCAACCGCAATGGCTTCGCTCGCCCAAAAGACAGAGGAAAAATCCCTGTTGTCCGCCTCCATGCTCTGCACAAGGCTTGTTGAGAACCCGCGTTTTACAAAGATATCCGCAATGTTGATGAAGATGAGCACGAGCGAGAGCGTCGTATAGTTGGCGGGATCCAGCATGCGAGCCAGCACGATGGAAATGACGAGGCGAATCATCTGATTCCCCCCGTTTTCAAGCGCTTTCCAGATTACGCCGGAGATGGTTTTATTCTTAAACGATTGATCCAATTAAACCCTCTTGCTTCTATGGCTGCGGATGGCGTTAACGACGCGCGCGGTCAGGCGCGGAAAGAGCTTTTCGCACCGCAGCCGAATTTTTCGATTGGTTGACAACCTGTCGTAGAACACGCGGTAAGGCGGGCGCATTGCTTCGCGGAGCTTATGGCGGTAGCAGAGAATCAAAAATTCCTGATAGCGAATCGCTTCGGCAAACGCGTCGTGGTACTTGCCGCCGGAAAACGCGTCGTACCCTTCGTTGAGGGCGATGATATCGCGGCTCGTCTTGATGCGCGTATCCATGGAGGAAGCGTACTGCCGCGTGGACCACGAGCCGGGCACGGTGAGCCGGTAGGCAATCAACGTTTCCGCGTCGTACCAGGCGTAGCCTTTGAGCGCGCCGAGCAGCTGAAACGGAATATCTTCCGCTTCGATAAGATCCGCAAACGCAGGCAGTTCCTTGAGCAGCTGCGTCGGCATGACGATCGTATTGGTCGCCGTAAACCCGCCCCCGCCGCGAATCATATCCGCCGGATCGACAATCCGGCTCTCATCGTACGGCGCAACGCGGCCGATCACGCGGTCCTTAACGTCCACCAGATCCGCCGCTCCGATGCAGAGCGTGCAGTCCGGGTGCGATTCCAGATAGTCGAGCTGGCGCTGGAGTTTGTTCGGATCGACCCAATAGTCGTCCCCGTCGAGAATGGCGGTATATTTTGCTTTGACGCGCGGAATGAGAATATGGGACTGGATTCGCCTGTCGATGGTGGATTGGTTCACGGTCTGCGCTATCAGCGTAATTTTCTCCGGGTACTTTGCCGCGTACTGGCGGCAG
>JBDKTD010000321.1:0-16112 GCA_039680365.1 Clostridiaceae bacterium | reverse complement strand
TCATGTCCGGCAATCTGGTCAGCCACTCCAACCGCAAGACCAAGCGCGGCTGGGCGCCGAACATCCAAAGCGTGCATGTCGTCGTTGACGGGAAACCGATGAAGATGAACGTTTGCACGCGGTGCCTCCGTTCCGGCAAGGTATCCCGCAGCGTCTAAGCTGTCAAACTTGATTTTTTATAAGAACACCGCGCACTGAAACGCGCGGTGTTCTTATTTCTGCAGCGCGGCGTGCCTGAAAAAAACGACACTCATTTTGCTGCGTTCTGTATTGTTACAGAGAGTTCACCTTTGCCGTTTTACGCGCAGGGGTTTTATAATGCGTAAAATCGCTCGAAAACGGGTGGGATTACTATAGTAACGCGAGATTTTACGGACAGGCAGTGACCACCGCGCACGGGCGTTGTTGCCAAGAAACGCCAAAACCGATATAATAAACAAGAATATGCCGATCTGTGGAGCTGAATTGCTGGAGGAAACGGGTATGGAGAACGGGACGGTTTCCCGCAAACAACGCTGGGTGTTTCCGCTTTGTCTGGGACTTGCGGCTTTGTTCCTTTTACTGGCTACAAAATCATCGCCGTTCTACCCGCTCAACGACTGGGTGGACGCGAACATCTACTTTACCATCGGCAAAGGCATGATGCGCGGGCAGGTGCCCTACCTGAACCTCTACGACCAGAAGGGGCCTACGGCCTACCTGATTTACGGGCTGGCTTCGCTGATTTCGGGCAAGTCGTTTCTTGGCGTTTACCTGCTGGAAGTGCTCGCGTTTGGGAGCTTCCTTTTTGCCATCTATAAGATTGTTTCGCTCTTTACCGAAAAAAACGCATTGATCGTTTTGCCGGTGTTCTGCTGGGCGATTCTCGGCAGCCTCAGCTTTTCCCACGGCGGCAGTTTTGAAGAATTCATGATGCCGCTGTTCGCGTTTTCGCTGTACGATTCACTCAAGTACTTCAAAACAATTTACCCCAAACCCGTTCCTTACAAAACAATCGCGCTTAACGCGCTGCTTGCCGGGATGATGCTCTACGGCAAGTTTACGCTGCTTGCGTTCTACATCGCCTGGATGGGGACCATCGCCATTGCACAGCTCGTTGCCAAGCATTGGAAGCGGGCGATTGGAGCGAGCGCTCTGTTTATCCTCGTGATGGTTGGCGTTGGCATTCCCTGGGCGATCTACTTCAACGCGCACGGGGCGCTGGACGAGTTCTTCTATTATTATTTCTACCAGAATATCTTCGGTTACTCGTATCTGGAAGCGCCGCTGATTCTAACTATGCCATATGCCATTGTGCACGACGTTGCCGCGTTTTCGTTTCGCAACCCGCAAATCGCGGGGTTCATCGCGCTGGGGCTCATCTGGTTTTTGCTGCAAAAGCGAGATCAGGTAAAGACGGTCGAAAAGATCAATCTGCTTCTGCTCTGCGCGCTATTAGCCGCGGGCATCTACTGCGGCGGGCAGGGGTACCGCTATTACGGGCTTGTGCTGACGCCGTTTATGGCAATCGGATTTGTGCCGCTCGTTCGGCTATGGCAAACGCGTGTTGCGCCAAAAATCCAGACACGGGCGGCAAAAGCTGGGCTTTTCGGCGCGCTGACGCTGGCGATGCTCGCGCTGACGTTTGTCACCACGGACAACCGCTACATGCTGTTTAAGAATCAAGAAGAAATGCCCCAAACGCAGTTGGCCAAAACACTCAAGGCGTCGGGGGAGGATACAAGTTCGCTGTTTTGCTACGGCTTCCCGGATTCGGGGTTCTACCTCGCGGCGGACGTCATTCCCGAATACCGCTATTTTGCAACGTCCAATGTTGCCCTGCCGGACGTAAAGACCGAGCAGGCACGGTATGCTGCAGAAGCGCTGCCGAAGTTCATCATCACGCGCGATCGGGAGTTGGAGTCGAAGGTATACAGGCAAATCGATTCCAGCGAGTTTCGCTACGAGGAGTACGAGCGCACCTACCGGCTGTACGAACGGCTGGACTGAAAGAATCAAAATGCGGCCGGGCAAACCTTGGGGGACTTTGGTTTGCGGGCGCGGCCAATGGGCATAGGGACAGGAAACAAGAAATGGAACAAACCAGTAATTGGATGAGAAAGGGGCGGAATAAGCAGATGAAACGGATATTCTTAATAACAGTGATTGCGCTTGCCGCGCTTTTCATGACGGGATGCGATCTGTTTGTGGATCGCTCGGCAACGGAGCTTGCCTATACGGACGCGCAGGAAATAGACGTTGAAGACCTGCAGAAGTACGAAAACCTGCAGTCGCTCGATATCCGCAGTGCGGACGTAAGTACGGAACTTTACGACCAGCTCCATACCGCGCTGCCGAACTGCCGGATTCTCTGGAGCGTGCCGGTTGGGGAGAGCCGCATCGACAATCAGGTGACGCAGGTCGTTCTGCCCAGGATCGACGGCGAACAGCTGACGCTGCTGGATTATTTTCCAAACCTGACGGACGTGGACGCAACCGCCTGCGACTGCTACGGCGCGCTGATGTCCAAGAGCCTCGAAAAGCAGAACGTTTCGTTCCTTTGGACGATTCCCATCGGCAGTGTGGCTGTGAAAAACACGGATTCAAGCGCCGACCTTTCCGGCGTGACGACCGGCGGCGTGGACGCGCTGGGCGACGCGCTTTCGTGTCTGCCCGCGCTGACGAGCCTGGACATCACCGAATCGGACATTGCAAGCGAGGACGCGCAGACGCTGATTGCGCGGTTTCCGAACATTACGTTTCTCTATACTGCGGAGGTCTGCGGCGTCAAAGTCAACTCCGACGCGACAACGCTGGACCTGACGAAAGCCGCACTCGACGACGAAACCGCGCTGCCGGATGCGCTCAGCCCGCTCAAAGCGCTGACGAGCGTTGACCTCAGCGGACAGACGCTCGGCGCGGAGACCATAAGCGCGCTCAAGGAGCGTTACCCGAACATCCAGTTTTCGTTTACCGTGGACGTGTTCGGTAAGCTCGTTCCGAGCGACGCCACCGAGCTCGACCTGCGCGGAAACACTTTTACCGCGCCGGAAGAAGTTGCGAGCGTCATAACAAACCTGCCGGAATTGACCTACTGCGACCTCTGCGATACGGGGTTGACCAACGAACAGATGGAAACGCTGACGGCGCAGTTCCCCAGCGTCAAGTTCGTCTGGTACGTCGATATCGGCGCTTGGAGAATCCGCACGGATATCGAGGCGTTTTCCACCGGCAACCGGGAGGAGTTTCCCAACGGCGCGGGGTACTTTACCCATAAGGGAAGAACGTCGCTGACCGATACGGAAGTGGCAGCGCTCAAGTACTGCAAGGATTTGGTCTATCTGGACGTCGGGCACAACAAGATTACGAACCTGTCGTTCCTGGAAGGGCTCACGAAACTGCGTGTGCTCATTGTCGGCGGCAACAAAATACCGGATATTACGCCCGTTTCCAAGCTCGAAAACCTTGAGTATCTGGAGATGTTCATGAACCTCGTGACCGACATCAGCCCGCTTTCCGGGCTCACGAAGTTAACGTACCTTAACTGCAGCCGCAACAGTTTTACGGATATTACGCCGCTATTAACCATGACGCAGCTCAAGCGGCTCTGGATCGTGAACAACCACCAGATTTCCAAGGAAGACTATTCAAAGCTCATCGCCGCGCTGCCGGAGTGCGAAATCTGCACATCCGCGGTGCATTCCACCGCAAACGGCTGGCGTGAAACGGATATCTACAAAGAGTTCCAGGAGAAGTTCGGCCTGCCCGCGCTCGACTAGCGTCAGCGCGACTGCCAAAGACGATACTACGAAACCCGGCCGACCTGCCAGCATTTTCCAAAGGCAGACCGGCTGCCCCCTAAAAGGAGAGATACCATGAAGCTGAACCTGCGTTTGTCCGCGTTTGCCCTCGCGTTTTGCCTGCTGCTGACCGTTTTGCCCGCCGCCGCGCTTGCGGAGGGGGAGACCGGTTCCGCAGCCGCCGATTTAACGGAGCAATGCGTGCTTACGCCTTCCGGCGACGACGCCGAAAAGGCGTACCGTGTGACGGACGCGTATACGGAGAGTTATCTTACGCTCTCCGGGGACAAGCCGCTTTCAATCACGCTGCCCGCGGGCGCGAGCGCGCAGGGACTGTATCTTGAATGGTTCGACCTGCCGGGGGATTATACGATAGAGCTGTACGACGCCGCCGGAACGCTGCTTTCCAGCGCGGAGCGCCAGGCGTACATCAACTGCTACTTTCCGCTGGACGCTGGCGCGGCCTCAATCAAGATCAACTGCAAAGGGGACGCTTCCCTTTCGGGACTGCATGTATACGGCGAAGGCACGCTGCCGGCAACCGTGCAGCTCTGGGAGCCGACGCTGACGCAGGCGGACCTTCTCTTCATCGGCGCAACGCCGGACGCCGCGGTGACGGACTTTTACGCGCTGCTGGCGCTCTACACCGTGGAACACCAGATTCCTACCGTGCTGACCGTTCTTGAAAAGGAAAGCCGCACCGAACAGGGCGACCTGCTCGCGGGACTCTGGCGCATGGGCGTAAAGAACTATCCCGTGTTCGGCACGTTCAGCGCGCTCAACAACGACTCCTACAAGCGGCTTCGCGGCTGGTGGGGCGTCAGCGCAACGCATTCGTTCATTCAGGATCAGCTTGCAGCCTATGGCGAAAAAATCGTCGTTACACACGAAAACAGCGAAAACGCGTTCAGCGCGGCCGCGCAGTACACCGCCGAAGTGGTGATGGAGAATACCGAAGACGCGAAAGACGATTATGAAAGCATCCAGAAGGTATACTGCGTTTCGCCAACCGGCCAGACGGCAATCGATCTGGAGCAGATTCTCATTACGTTTGATGGCGTGAGCCTTATCGACGCGGTCAACGACGCTTACCGCATGAACGCGGACATGCGCCGCTTCCATAAAACGCTTTCGCCCTCCGCGGCGTTTACGCTGACGTATTCCGCCGTGGGCGAGGACACGACCGCGGGCGATTTGCTGGAAAATATCGACACGGCGACGCTCGGCGGATATGTTTCCCCAACGCCGTCGCCAACGCCTTCGCCGGAGCCGACGCCAACCCCGACGCCGACGCCTACGGCAACGCCGGAGGCCGCACCCGCTGAGGCCGTCATAGCCGACGACGGCCCGACCGCCGCCGATATGGAACAGTATATGAACTGGGGGCTGCTCATTGTAGCGCTGCTGGGCATTATCGGCAGTCTGTGGGTCGTGGTTGCGTCGTTTCGGTATCTTTCCGCGCGGTATGGAACGGGGCGCGCGCTGTTTTCCTCGCTGCTGCCGCTGCTGATTGCGGGCGCGGTGATCTGCGCGTTCCAGTTCTGGGCTCGTCCCATGGTAGAAGATATAATGGCGCGGGAAGAAGCAGCCCGAATTGCCGCCGCTGCAACGCCGGAACCGACCCCGGAACCGACCGGAACCCCGGTTGTTCTCACGCCGGAGCCTTCCGCCGAAGCGACCGAGGAAGCAGGGGATGCGCCGGAAGCGGAAACGGAGCCGGACGGCGTAATGATCGGCGTGGACGACGACCAGTATTACCGCTCTGCCGACGATCCTAAGGAAGTGATCGTGATCGATCCGGACGCGGGACATTGGGAGTATAAAACCGATACGCTTTCCATCATCATCGACCGCGTGCTCGTGACCGAGCCGAAGTTGAACCGCTATTTCGTAGCGCAGATCCGTATGCGCGGCGAGGACGGTTTCCGCGCCGTACAGGCGGCGGACAATCGCAACGGAAAAGGCGCGATTCGCCCCCGGATTCTCGCGCGGGATTCGAAGGCTGTGCTGCTCGTAACCGGCGACAACCTGATTGAGAGCGACGCGGGCTATAAAGGGATTTTGATTCGCGACGGCATCATTTTTCAGGACGACGAGGGCAAGGATTGCATGGCGATGTATCCCGACTTAACCATGAAGATGTACGCCAAGAATTCAACGAGCGTGCAAAACCTGCTTGCCGACGGCGTACGGGACGTGTTTTCGTTCGGCCCTGTTCTGGTGGAGAACGGTGTTGTCAACGAAGCTTCCGGCGAGCACCGCCTGAGCCGCAGAAACAATCCGCGCACTGGCATCGGCATGGTGGAGCCGGGGCATTTTGTGGTCATCGTTTGCGACGGCCGCCAGCCGGAATCCAGCCTTGGCATGTTCCTGCCGGAGTTTGCGCAGCTGTTTGTGGATCAGGGCTGCACCACGGCCTACAACCTTGACGGCGGCGTCTCCGCCTGCATGGTGTTTATGGGCGAACAACTCAACCAGCACGGTAACAAGCGCGTTGGAACCTATCAGGACTCCTACCAGCGGCGCGTGCCGGACGGTCTCGTTTGGGGCTATTCGGATCAGGTGCCGGGCGAGGACGACCCCATCTACAACACCGGCACGAGCGACTCAGCCACCCCGTGACGGGGAGGGAAGGGTATTTGGGGCTCTGCCCCAAACCCCGCTAAGGGGTAAACCCCTTAGAACCCCTCACTCAATATAAAAAAGGCGGAACCGACTGGTTCCGTTCTTTTATAGCGTGGGGTTTTCAAAGGGGCTGCAGCCCCTTTGACGGGAGTTCGAGGGTGGAGCCCTCGTGATGCTTCAGAATAAAAAAGAGCGGAACCGACCGGTTCCGCTCTTTTTGTGTTATGATTATTTGTGGTGGCGGCGACGCTTGCTGCTGGCGTTGAACTGCATCATCAGCAGCACGATGGCAAACAGCAGTACGATTCCGCCGCAGATGTAGACCCAGGAGAACGTTCCAACGGTGACCGGCTTGAGCAACGTTTCCGTTGCGCTCTTTTCGAAGGGCTTGACGCTGCCGGACTGCTGGATGGACGTTTCGGCGTAGTTCTCGTCGCCGGCGCGGTTGATCTTGAGCGTGTACTTCTCATTCTCGCGCGCAGTGACGGTTAGGGTGAAGGTATCGTTCAGTCCACCGCTCGACGGGGTGATCTTGCAGCCATCGGGTTCAAAGCTGATCGCGCCCGTTCCGCTGCCGCCTGAGAGCTTAATATCGAACGAATCGCCCGAGTGCACGTTTTCGCTCCAGCCTGCGACTGAGAGAACGGTCTGGTTGGCGCCCATGGTCGTGCCGGCTACGGTCTGTTCGGAGGCCGATTCGTAGCTCGCGTCGCCAGCTTTGCCAACGGTGACGGAGTATCCGGTCTTGGCCAGCGGGTAGACGGAGATAACGTAAACGTTTGTCTCGCCGCTCTTGAGGCGCGCGGTGCAGCCTTCGTCGGTCGTAATGGAGGTGGCGCCCGTTCCGTTGCCGCCCGCTACGGTGACTTCAAACGAACTGCCCGCGGGCGCACAGTCGATCCAGCCTTCCACGCGGAGCGCGCCCTGCGGCCCCTTGAGGGACTGTCCGGTGTACGTGCGCGTGTTGGAGGATTCGTAGTGCTCGGTTCCGTCCATGATCGCCGAGAGCGAGTAGCCGCCCGCGGAGGTCACCGTTACGGTGAACTGCGTTTCGGTCGTGCCCGTTGCGGGAGAAACCGTGCAGCCGCTTGCGAGGAAGCTGATGTTCGCGCCCGTAACGCCGCCGCCGACGCGGATGGGGAAGGAATCGTTGCAGCAGCGCGAGTCGGACCAGCCGGAGACGGAGAGCGCGGGCGAGGAAGATTTTGCAGCGATTCCGCTGGCGAACGCGCTGGAGGTAAAGTAGCCGTAGTTGCCCGCGCGGGTCGCCGTTATGGCGTAGGGGCCTACGGAAGTGACTTTGATTTCATATTCGTCCGAAGAGAGCTTGGTGACTTCGCATCCCATCGGCTCGATGGTCAGCGCCTCAGAGGTGCTGCCGCCGTAGATCTTGCAGGTGAAGGTATCGGTGCAGGAAGATTCCTCCACCCAGCCGTCAATATGGATGGGCGACTGGTTGGACTTGCTGGAGCAGCCGCTCATGCGCGCCGAGGAAACGCTGTTGAAGTCGCGGCTTCCGTCCATCACGGCGGTCAGCTCGTAGCCGCCGACGCGGGTCACGGTCACCTCGAATTCGGTGCCGGGCGCGCCGACTTCCGGCGAAACGGTGCATCCGTCTGTCAAAAACGTAACCGCGCCGGAGGTGCTGCCACCCTGGACGCTGATTTTAAACGAATCGTAATAATCCTGCGCGCCGCCCCAGCCGCTCACACAGAGAGGCATCTGGTCGGCTTTTCCGGCGACGCCGGTGCGCGTATCCCGCATGGCTTCAGCATTTCCGCCGTTCGCCATTGCGGTTAGCGAGTAAGCGCCAGAGCCGGTTACGGTAATGGTATAGGTGCCGTCCGCTGTGCCGGTCTGCGGGAAGATGGTGCAGTTCGTCGTGGAGAATGTGACGGGCTTGCCTACTTCAACGCCCTTAAGGGTGACGTCAAAGGTGTCTCCACAGTTCTTTGCGCCCTGCCAGGATACGATGGAAAGCGCGTTTGCGTCTCTCAACGCGAACGCCGCGCTCTCGCCCGCCGGGGATTCGTTTACGGACTGGAACTGAACGACGCTTTCGCTTTCCTGCTCAACGGGGGCTGCGGCTTCCGGCTCTTTGGCAAGCTGGAAGGACTGCAAAAGTGTTTTGGTTGCCGCGCTGGCGGGCTTCAGGGCAAAAATGCCGATAAACGCCGCCGCGAGAATGCAGCCGATCAGCGTCAGTGTTTTCTGACGTCTTCTTCTTTTTGCACGGGTACGAAACCGGTCGCGATTTGCGCTTCGGTTGGGTTGAACGGAGCTTGGATTGTAGGACTTTTCCGTTTGGCCCATGTGGTTTCTCCCATTATGAATATACGTCAATTGCCCCCAAAACGGAGCACCGGCACGACTTTGCAGCGTGTAACAAATTTGTTACGGTATATTCATGGAAATTTAATATTATACTATCGTTTCGAGTGCGTGTTGTCAAGGGGTAAGCATCAAACTCTTGTATTTTTCTATCACATGCAACACCACATGTTGGGGGTGTTGAAAAATGCTTAAAAATAATTTTTTGGGATTTTTCAGCCCAAAATGCATACCGAAACCGGCCTTGTATAACGAGTGGGGAGACGGTTCCACTTTCAGCCGGAATTTGGTATAATAAACAAGGTTTTCGCATGAAAATTCAACATTTTTTGCAAGATACAGGGCGATCGGCAGATCCGTTCCCGTTTTGAAAGCAGAGGAAGCGCCGTGTTAAATGTATGCACCCTCGAGAGTGCCCGAAACCTGCTCCAAAACTTCAGCAGAGCCCGTGAGAGCGGGAGCGAACTGATTCCGCTGGATCGCGCGCTGAACAGGGTACTGCGGCAGGATATTCTCTGCCACGAAAACGTTCCCGGCTTTACGCGGAGCAGTGTGGACGGCTATGCCGTCGTGTCTTCGGATACCTTTGGCGCATCTTCGAGTCTGCCCGCGTTGCTGCGGCTGGCGGGGGAAGTGCGCATGGGGCGGAGCCCCTCTTTTTCGCTGCAGGCGGGCGAGTGCGCTGCGGTGCCGACCGGCGGAGAGCTGCCGCAGGGCGCGGACGCGATGGTCATGCTGGAGGAAACGGAAGCGTTTGCGGGCGGTATGATTGCCGTGGAAACGCCCGCCGCGCCCGGCAAGCATTTGATTTTTGCCGGAGACGACGCGAAAAAAGGACAGATCGTGCTGACTGCGGGAACGCTTTTGACCCCGCGGGAAATCGGCGCGCTCGCCGCGCTGGGATATGCCGAAGCAAGCGTGGCGAAACGCCCGCGCGTCCGCGTTCTCTCCACAGGGGACGAACTGGTCGATCCCGCGAAAAATCCCGTGGGCGCGGAAGTGCGGGACGTCAACGGCGTAATGCTGACAGCGGCGGCAGCGCAGGCGGGCGCGGAAGCGGCGTTCTGCGGCTGCGTGCCGGACGACGCGGAACTGCTCTGTCAAAGAATTCTGGCGTGTTGCAAGGACTGCGATATTCTTTTGCTCTCCGGCGGCAGTTCGGTTGGGGTCAAGGACGCGGCGGCTCAATGCGTTGCCAGCCTTGGCGAACTCCTGTTTCACGGGCTTGCGGTCAAGCCCGGCAAGCCCGCGTTTGCGGGAACCATCGGGCAAACGCTGGTGGTCGGTCTGCCGGGGCATCCGGCGGCGGCGTACTTTGTGTTTGAGCTGCTCGCGCGTCCCGCGATTCATGCGCTGCTCGGGCAAACCGCGCGGGAGCATACCATTACGGCAAAGCTCGTTTCGGCGGTGCCTTCCAACACCGGGCGGGAGGAGTATGTTGCCGTGCGGCTGGAGCAGGGCGCGGCGGAACCGCTGATCAGCAAATCCGGCCTGATTTCCGTGCTCTCTCGCGCGGACGGCTATCTTTGCATCCCGCGCGACGCGGAGGGTCTGCCCAAAGGCACGGACGTGGACGTGCATCTGTTTTAACGCTGCCCCGCATTACGCTGCGGCGGAGGCTGACGGATCAAATCAATCAATAACAATAGGAAACGAGCTGAGAACTATGGAGTTTGAATATTTAAGCAACACCCCCCTGCAGGAAGCCGTGCGCGGGTTTCTTGCGTTTTTGCGCACGAACGGCATGACGTACCGGACGGAGATGGTATCGTCCGCCGACGCGCTTGACCGCGTGACGGCCTGCGCTGTTTACGCAAAACTCTGCGCGCCGCACTACACTGCCTGCGCTATGGACGGCATTGCGCTCGCGGCAAAGATCACCTTCGGAGCGAGCGAAACTACGCCGGTCTTACTCGAAAACGGAGATTACATCCGCGTGGACACCGGCGACCCGCTGCCGGAAGGCTGCGACGCGGTGGTGATGATGGAAGACTGCGTCGAGCAAAACGGAAAGATTGCGCTGTACGCAGCGGCCGCGCCCTGGCAGCACGTGCGTCAGATTGGCGAAGATATCTCGGCGGGGGACATGATTCTGCCGTCGTTCTGCATCGTTGAGCCGGCGATGATCGGCGCCATGCTCGCGGGCGGCGTTCTTTCGTTTGAAGCGGTCTGCAAGCCGAAGGTCGGCATTATCCCTACGGGGGACGAAATCGTTTTACCCAGCGCAAACCCGCGCGAAGGCGAGGTGATGGAGTTCAACTCCGCCATCTTTTCCGGCATGCTGCGCCGCTGGGGCGCGGAGCCGTTTGTTTATCCAATCGTGCCGGACGACCCGGAGCAGATTCGCGCGCGGCTCAAAACGGCGGCGGAGGAATGCGACGTGGTGCTGCTCTGCGCGGGCACATCCGCCGGACGGGACGACGGAACCGTTTGCGCCATTGCGTCGCTCGGCGAAGTGTATCTCCACGGCGTGGCAATCCGCCCGGGAAAGCCCGCCGCGCTGGGGCGAATCGGCGCAAAGCCGGTGTTCGGCGTGCCGGGGTATCCTGTGTCGGGCATCGTCGTGCTCGAAGAGCTGGTGCGCCCTGTCATCGACGCCCTGCTCATGCGCGAGCGGGAAGCCGGCGAAACGGTCTGTGTACGCATGGGGCGACGGCTCAATTCTTCGCTGAAATACCGCGAGTTCGTGCGGGCAACGCTTGGCCTCGGCGCGGACGGCCAGCTTTCCGCCGTGCCGCTGGATCGGGGCGCGGGGGTCGTAACGTCGTTTGTCAAAGCGGATTGCCTGCTGGACGTTCCGCAGAACTGCGAAGGGTACGAAGCGGGCGACCGCGCGTTTGCGCGTCTGCTCAAGCCCGTGGATCGCATTGCGCGAACCATCCGCATTCTTGGCAGCCACGACCCGCTCATAGACGAGGCGGCGGACGAACTGCGGCGCATGGATCTGAGCATGCATGTTTCCAGCGCGCATGTCGGCAGTATGGGCGCCATCCTCGCGCTCTCCCGCGGGGAAGCGCAGCTGGGCGGCGTACACCTGTTGGATGAGAGCGACGGCAGCTACAATGTTTCCTATATAGAAAAGTACTTTCCAGGCGGCGGCGTGGCGCTGATTGAATGCGTCCGGCGTACGCAGGGGCTCATGGTGAAAAAAGGCAATCCCAAAGGCATTCGGGGTATTGTCGATCTTTCGCGCGGCGACGTTTCCTACGTCAACCGCCAGAAAGGCGCGGGTACGCGCGTGCTGCTGGACTACCTGCTGCGGCAGGAGGGCATCGAACCCGCCGGCGTAAACGGTTATGCGCGCGAGGAACTGACGCATACCGCCGTTGCCGCGCAGGTGCGATCCGGCGGCGCGGACTGCGGACTCGGCATTCTCTCGGCGGCGCGGATCTACGATTTGGAGTTCATTCCGCTCTGCGGCGAGCAGTACGACCTGCTGGCGAGCCTCTCCGCGCTGGAGAGTCCGCAGGTGCGCGCGTTTTTGCGCGTGCTGGGCAGCGAAGCGTTTGCAAAGCGTCTGGAAAAGCTCGGCGGCTACGAACTCGACCGCCCCGGCCGCATCCGTAAACTCTGGCCGGAAAAGGGAGAGTAAGCAAACACGTTTTGAATGTTTAGCCAGAAAAAACGCTTGCACTTGCCAAAAATTGTGTGCCGCCGTATGATAGCAGTACGGCAGTCAGAGATGCGGGGGCTCCGCCCCCAACACCCTGGCTCAGGGGTTCCCCCCGAGAACCCCGTCGAGTGCAAAGACTATAAACATCATTTAGAAAGGACGTGGCGGCTCGATGAGTGAAGTTCTGACCCATCTGGACGAGCACGGCGCAGCAAGGATGGTGGACGTTTCCGAAAAAGACGTCACCCACCGGGAAGCGCTGGCCGAAAGCGTTGTGGTGATGAAGCCCGAAACGCTGGAACGCATCGTCTCCGGCGGCATGCCCAAAGGCGACGTGTTCGCCACGGCGCGCATTGCGGGAATTCTCGCGGCCAAGCGCACGAGCGAACTGATACCGCTCTGCCACCCGCTGGCGCTGACGTCCGTCCGCGTGGAACCCGTGGCCTGCCCGCCGGATCGGGTGCGAATCACCGCCGAGGTGCGCTGCGACGAGAAGACCGGCGTGGAGATGGAAGCGCTGACCGCCGCGAGCGTTGCCGCGCTGACCATTTACGATATGTGCAAAGCCGTCGACCGGGGCATGGAGATTGCCTGCGTGCGGCTGTTAAAGAAAAGCGGAGGAAAGAGCGGCGTCTTCGAACGCGGAGGCGAAGCATGCGAACCGAACGGCTGACCCGCGCCGTCGAAAAGGGCGCGCGAGAGATGGTAGGCAAGCTCACGCTGGACGCGGAAAAAGGCGTGCTGGGCGACTACAAGAGCGAGCAGGACGGCTCGGTGAGCCTGCTTTCCGTTGAAGCGGAGCGGGAAATCCGCCAAAGCGGCGGGCTCTGCACGAGGAAGTTTGCTGCAAACATCGTCACCAGCGGGCTGGACTATGCGCTGCTTTCCGCTGGAACGCGGCTTGGTGCGGGGGATACCTGCGTGCTGGAGATCGTGCGCGTCGGCAAACCCTGTTACGACGAGTGCCCGATTCACCGCGTGAGCGCGGAGTGCCCGCTGCCGAAGAACTGCGCGTTTGCGCTTACGAGGCAGGGCGGAATCATCCGCGCGGGCGACGAAGTTCGACTGCTCGACTGAACGCCTTTTTATAGAAAGATTACAAAACCGGATGAACGATCGTTTTGGACGCACCATCGAATACCTCCGCCTGTCGCTGACGGAACGCTGCACGCTCAAGTGCTCCTATTGCCGCGCGAGCGAGGGCGTCTGCCCCAAGCAGAGCGAGCTTTCAAGCGAAGAATTTTTGCGCATCGTGCGCGCCTGCGCACTTCTGGGGGTCAAAAAAGTGCGCCTCACCGGCGGAGAGCCGATGCTAAGGCGCGACTTAATCGAAATCATATCCGGCATTCGGGCAATCGACGGCATTGTTGAGATTACGATGACCACCAACGCCCAGCATCTGCCCGGGCAGTCGGCGGCGCTGAAGGCGGCGGGGCTCGACCGGCTCAACATCAGCGTGGATTCGCTCCGCCCGGAACGGTACGCCCAAATCACCGGCGGAGGAGCGCTGGATAAGGTGCTTGTTGGCATTGAGGAAGCGCTCGCGGCCGGGTTTACGCCCATCAAGCTCAACGCGGTGCTCCTTCGCGGCGTTAACGACGACGAAGCGGACGACTTCATCGCGCTCACCAAAGACAGACCGATCCACATCCGCTTTATCGAGTATATGCCCATGGGGGACAGCGATCAGGCAACCTTGCGCGTTACCGGCGACGAGCTGCTCGCCGCGCGGCCGTATCTGGAGCCGCTGCCGCCGCTCTATCCCAGCCAGCCTTCGCGGGATTATCGCCTGCCGGGCGCGGTGGGGCGGGTGGGGCTCATCAACCCCGTTTCGCATTTGTTCTGTTCGCGCTGCAACCGCGTCCGGGTCATGAGCGACGGCGTTTTACGCCCGTGCCTGGGAGACAATTTGGAGTTCTCGCTCAAGGAGGCGCTGGAAAGCGGCGACGACGCGGCGCTGGTTGAACGCATCCGCTCTGCGGTTTGGGAAAAGCCGGAGACGCACGGCTTTGGCGGCGCATTCTGCACGGCCAGAACCATGAGCCGCATCGGCGGATAGCGCCGGACAAAAAAAGCAAGCATGACAAACATCGTTCCTGTCAACAGAAACCTCAGAACATAGGAGCAGGCATGGCAAGCATCGTTTCGATTAACATCAGTCCGAAGAAGGGCACGTTTAAATACCCCGTTGAGCGCGCGGAGCTCAAAATTGACTTCGGCATCGTGGGCGACGCGCACGCGGGCAACTGGCACCGCCAGATCAGCCTGCTGGCGCAGGAAAGCATCGACAAAATGTCCGCCATGGGGCTGGACGACCTCGTGCCCGGCAAGTTCGCCGAGAACATCACGACCGAAGGCATTGAGCTGTTTACCCTGCCGGTCGGCACGAAGCTTACACTGGGAGACTGCCTTGTGGAAGTCACACAGATCGGCAAGGAGTGCCACCAGCACTGCGAAATCTACAAGAAGGTTGGAAAGTGCGTCATGCCGCTGGAGGGCGTCTTTGTCAAGGTGCTCACGGAAGGCGAGATTCATCCCGGCGACGCGGTGGAGATCGTACGCTGACGGGGAAGCGCCGTAAAAAAGCACAAATGTGCGGGCGAGGCCCGCTTTTTTTCGCTGAACTAAAAAATTATGGGGAAAGGTGAAAAATACCGTTGTTTTATGAAAAGAATAATGGTAGGATGAACGCATGAAGCTGATCGATACGAAAGACGCCGTGGGGCACATCCTCTGCCACGACCTCACGCGCATCGTTCCCGGCGAGATGAAGGACGCGCAGTTCCGCAAAGGCCACGTTGTGACCGAAGCGGA
Organism: Clostridiaceae bacterium; assembly: GCA_039680365.1. Classification (GTDB taxonomy): domain Bacteria; phylum Bacillota; class Clostridia; order Christensenellales; family CAG-138; genus UBA7703. The sequence continues at coordinate 950 of JBDKTD010000321.1, read as the reverse complement.
TATTCCCATGCTGCTCTCGATGGGCAAGGATCACCTTTACGTTTGGGAAGTGGACGAAAACACCCTCCACGAAAACGAAGCCGCCGACCGGCTGGCCGCGCTCTGCGAGAGCGCGCATATGCGCCGCGGCGACGTCAAGGAAGGTAAAATTGAACTGTTTGCCACCGAGGACGGCGTGTTCCAGGTGGACGTCGCCCGACTGGACGCGCTCAACGCGCTGGAGGACGTGATGGTTGCCACGCGGCATACCAACACGGCGGTCATAGCGGGGGATAAGCTCTGCGGCACGCGGGTTATCCCGCTTGTGATCGACAAACGCCGCCTCGAAGAAGCCGAAGCGCTGGTTGGAAGCGAGCCGCTCTTAAAGCTCACCCCCTTCCGCAAAGGGCTGAAAGCGGGCATCGTCACGACCGGCAGCGAAGTGTTTTACGGGCGCATTGAGGACAAGTTTACTCCCGTTGTCGAGCGGAAGCTCGCGGCGTTTAGCGTAACGGTTGCGGAAAAGCGCCTTTCGGACGACCAGAGCGCAAACATCGTTGCCGCCATCGACAGCGTCCGCAAGGCGGGCGTGGATATCGTGCTCTGCACGGGCGGCATGAGCGTTGACCCCGACGACCGCACGCCGGGCGCTATCCGCGAAAGCGGCGCGAACATCGTTACCTACGGCGCGCCGGTGTTACCGGGTGCTATGTTTTTGCTGGGGTACTACGACGACGGCGTGCCCGTTATGGGTCTGCCCGGCTGCGTAATGTACGCAAAGGCCTCCATTTTTGATATCGTGCTGCCGAGAATTGTCGCGGGTATCCGCCTGGAGCGGAGCGATTTGACCCGGCTCGGCAACGGCGGACTCTGCCTCAACTGCGCGGTCTGCACCTACCCCAACTGCGGCTACGGCAAGGAGTAAACTGAAATCACGGGAAGATATCCTCCCGTTGCCGCTAAAACTGATG
>JBDKTD010000300.1:0-2325 GCA_039680365.1 Clostridiaceae bacterium | reverse complement strand
CCCATTCGCGCGGGAGCAGGTTGCCAAAGAACGTCAGCGTTCGGTTCAGCGCGCCGGGGATATAAACCCCCTTGCCGTGCAGTGCGCCGTCAATGGTGCGGCGCGCTACGGTCTCCAGCGGGTTTGTTGTAGCGCCGCCCCAGAAGCCCTGCGCCGCGATTCCGCTCATCGCTTCTTTGGTCGTTACCAGTCCGCCCGGACAAAGCGCGAGCACGTTGACGTTTTGGCTCTTCAGCTCCTGCCGCAGCGCCATGGCGAAATCCAGCAGGAATCTTTTAGACGCGGCATAAGTCGCTTTGAGCGGCATGGGATACATGGAAGCGAGGCTGGAAACGAATACCAGCGAAAACGGCCTGCCCTCGCGCCTGCGGTTCAGCACCGCGTGGGTAATACGAAGCGTCGCCTCGTTGTTCAGTGAAACGATCTTGACGACGTCCCTCCGCGTCCGCTCCAGAAACCCACCTTCGTAATCCACGCCGGCAACGTTGAACAGCATATCGAAACGGATGTTCCGCGCGTCGATCGTCTCCATCAGCGCGTCAACGCTCGAATCGCTGGTCAAGTCGCAGGCTTTACTTGCAACGCATACGCCGAATTGCCGCTCCAGCCCCTGCTGGATTGCGCGAAGCCCCTGCTCGTTGATATCCACCAAGAATAGATTGTATCCCCTCTTGCCGCATTCGTTCGCCAACGCGCGGCCAAGTCCGCCGCTTGCGCCCGTAATGAGTACGTTCATTTGCTCTCCGTCCTTTCGTCGTATTGAATTCCGCAGAGCCGTTCGCTGACGCGAAACAGCCTGCCCGCATTGTCCCAATTGACTTCCCTGCTGTAAGGCGTTTCCTTGCAGAGATAGTAATACAGTCCTTCCGGCGCGGGATTCGTTATACAGAGATACGCATAAGTCTTAGCTGGGACGTCCGGACTCACGCCATGTTTACTGCGGTGTTTCCAAACGAAGTCCACCAGCCCGCCGGTGTTTTTGCAGCCAATCTCCGTGCAGACAAGCCCGGGATCGACCGCGTACGCATGCAGACCCAGCCAGGCGAATCGGTCGTTCAGGCCCTTGGCGAAGAGCACGTTGCAGAGTTTCGACTGCTTGTACGCCAAAAGCGGATGGTATCCTTTGCGGAACATCAGGTCGTTCCAGCGTATCTTCATATGCTTATGCGAGCCGCTTGACGTCATCAGCACGCGCCCTTTTGCTTTCAAAAGATACGGCATCATGCGGTATGTCAGCAGAAATCCGGCAAGGTGGTTGAGCGCAAACTGCTGCTCGTAGCCTTCCTCGGTAGTCGTGTGCCAACTGCGCACGCAGCCCGCATTGTTAACGAGCGCAAACAGCTCGCCGCAGCAGTGCTCGTTGAGATAGGCCGAGATTTCGTCCGCCGCGCGGTGCACTTCGCGCTGCTGCAGCAAGTCCGCGCAAAAAAAATCAACTTCGCCCGCGGGCACTTCGCCAAGAATCCGCCGTTTTGCCTGTTCGCAGCGTTTCGCATCCCGCCCGATACCGAGAATACGGAATCCGTTTTTCGCCAATTCGAGCGCACTTGCCAAACCGATGCCAGAAGTGGCTCCGGTAATCAATACGGTATCCATTTCTTACTCCTTATTCTATGACGACTGCATCGTCAGCCTCCGTATTGTTCGGAGGCGTCTTCATCTTATTTAGCTCGACGTTTGCGTGGTGCAAGATGCCCCATAAAACGCAACTCTCTGTATGAGCAAGCCTGTTGTTCGTCGTCGGCTCAATGTACGGTTGCTGGATAGCCGAACCAGCCGAGCGCATGCCAGAACCCGAGGGAGTTTGTATAGATACTCAATACGGCAAACCCTGCAATAAACGTAAGCGCGAAGATCAGCACCGACCAGAGCAGCACACTGCGCATAGCCCTGCGCGTCTTCGGCGCAAACTGCGGGTTCATCGGCAGCAGCGGCAGCGCTTCGTTCTTCATCAAGTTTCGTCTCCAGCGGAGGCTTGCGCGAATCATCTGGCGCAGGTACGCAAAGCAATAAACCGCAAAGAGCACGAGCATTACACTGAGTGAAATGAGCGTTATGCCGAACAGAATCGCGCCGCTGTAAGGCATGGGCGGCAGAATGTTCAGATAATTCCATCCTGCGATCAGTTCCACGCCAAGCGCCGCAGGAACCACCGCGCCGCAGACGAGAGCTGCGCTGAAGCAGAAGAACGCCGCGTAGAGCATCATTTCAAATACGCCGATGAACGTAAGCCAGAGCACGAGAAACGCTTTTTTACCACCCTTGCGTTTTTTCTCTCCGGGCAAACCCGCAAATTGTGCCGCGATTGCAGCGGGGTCGCCCAGT
>JBDKTD010000298.1:0-9008 GCA_039680365.1 Clostridiaceae bacterium | reverse complement strand
GAGGGAGCGCGCATCTTCTTATTCTCTACCTCAGTCGTCTGCGGGTGACAGCTCCCTCGTCAGAGGGAGCCTAACGCAGGAATCGTTCTTGCCTCCCTCTGTTGAGGGAGGTGGCACGAAGAGCCGGAGGGAGCGCGCATCTTCTTATTCTCTACCTCAGTCGTCTGCGGGTGACAGCTCCCTCGTCAGAGGGAGCCTAACGAAGGAATCGTTCTTGCCTCCCTCGTCAGAGGGAGCCAGGGTGAAATCTTCCCTCGTCAGAGGGAGCCAAATTACAACCGAACAGTGCCCGCCCCGACAAGGCGGGCTTTTTATGGAGAAGGTCACATAAACCGGACAGGGGAGGGAAGAATGAAAATCGCGGTCATTGGCTACAGCGGGTCGGGCAAGTCCACGCTGGCAAAGCGGCTTGCGGACTGGATCGGCTGCGAACCGCTCTACCTCGACACGGTTAACTTTTTGCCAAACTGGGTGGAGCGAGACCGCGAAAGCGGGCGGGAGATTGTACGCCAGACGATGGAACAGGATAATTGGGTCATCGACGGCAACTACCAGTCACTTCTGCGCGAAGAACGCCTGCTTAACGCTGACGAGATCGTTTTTATGAACTATCCGCGCCTGCTTTGCCTGCTCCGCGCGCTGAAGCGTTACCGCGACTTTCGCGGCGGCACGCGCGAGAGCGCGGCGGACGGCTGCATTGAGCGCATGAACGCGGAGTTCGTTTGGTGGATTCTTTACCAAGGAAGAACGCGCGCGCGGGTGCGCGGGTATCGAGCGGTTATCGCGCAGTACCGCGAAAAGACGGTTATCATCAAAAGCGACCGCGAGTTGAAGATTTATTTAGTGAAGAAGGGGATCACTACCCCGTTCAATCAAACCGGAGACAATCCACAGCAACCGGCTTGATGAAAAAGATACACACCAAGGACGAAACAAGAGGAGACGCATGAAACAGAAACATACCTGGCTTTACAACCAAAGACCCATTCCCACAAAGCGCATGACGCTGACCCCGATGAGCGTGGATGAACTCAATGAGCTCATCGCACGCGAAACTGACACACACCTCAAACAGGCGTATACCGAAATGCGCGATTGCGTTTTGCAGTACCCCGATCAAGCGCTCTGGCACACCGCCTGGTGCATGACGCAAAAGGACACCGGCGAAATGCTGGGCGATATCGGATTCCACGGCGTACCGGTCGATAAAACGGTGGAAATCGGTTACGGTGTGCTGGAGCAGCACCGCGGTAAAGGATATACAACGGAGGCCGTCCGCGCGCTGGCCGACTGGGCGTTCACGCAGACGGGCGTTTACTTTGTGCGCGCTATTACGGACGCGGGCAACGAGGCGTCCGAGCACATTCTGGAGAAGCTAAAGTTCAAAAAGCTCCCGCTCGATCCCGCGGCCGCCGATCTGGAGGAGGGGCAGACGCTCTGGGAGCTGGAGATACCCGCGAGCATGTGGATGGCAATCTTCATGTGCATCGGCATGGGCAGCGGCAGCGCGATTGGCAGCGCGAGCGATAATTACTCCATGGGCATGGTGGTGGGCATGTCGATTGGCCTTGCCATAGGTTCCGCGCTCGACGCGCAGGATCGCACCCAGCGTAAACGCGCCAAAGACGGGGCTAAATAACCTGGAAAAAGACTGTAATGATGACAAAAAACGAGACGGCGTCTGCCGTCTCGTTTTTTGTAAAGAGAGTCATGCACCGGGTTCCGGCTGAGGATAGCGGTAACGCTTGCCAAGATAGTTCTCCAAAATGACTTCCTTATCGTCTTTTTTAACCACATAGTCGTACGCCACCGGAATCTTTCCGCCGCCGCCTGGCGCGTCGATGACGTATTTCGGCAGCGCGTAGCCGGAGATAGTTCCGGTGAGCGCGTGCATAATCTCGATACCCGTCTCAACCTTGGTGCGGAAGTGCCCTATGCCGCAGCTCAAATCGCACTGGTAGAGGTAATAGGGGCGAACGCGCATCTTGACCAACTCGAGCAGCAGTCGCTTCATGGTTTCCGCATCGTCGTTAATCCCCTTGAGCAGAACGGTCTGGTTGCCCAGCGGAATGCCCGCGTCCACGATGGCTGCGCAGGCGCGCGCGGCTTCGGGCGTTAGCTCGTTGGGGTGGTTAAAGTGCGTGTTGATCCAAATCGGGTGGTACTTTTTGAGCATGTCGGTAAGCTCGCTCGTAATGCGCATGGGCATCACCACCGGAACGCGCGTGCCGATACGGATAATCTCCACGTGCTCAATGGCGCGCAGCGACGAAACGATATGCTCGAGCTTTGCCGTGCTCATGGTCAGCGGGTCGCCGCCGGAGATCAGCACATCCCGAATTTCCTCGTGCGAGCGGATATAGTCCACGGCTTTTTGCAGCGCGGTTTCGGAGATTGGTAAATCCTCCTCGCCCACGACGCGGCGGCGCGTACAGTGGCGGCAGTACATGGAGCACTGCAGAGTCACGAGCAGCAGCACACGGTCGGGGTAGCGATGCACAACGTGCTCTACGGGGCTGTCCTCCATTTCGCCCAACGGATCGGCCATATCGTTTTGATCCGGCCGGGTTTCGAGAATGGACGGCACCGCTTGTTTGCGTATGGGGTCGTTGGGATCGCCGGGGTCGATCAGGCTGGCGTAGTACGGCGTAATCGCCATGCGGAACGCGCCGAGGCACGTTTCAATTTCGCCCTGCTCTCTGTTCGAGAGCGGGAGAACCTTTTTGAGCTGGTCAACCGTTGTAATCCGGTGGGCATACTGCCATTTCCAGTCGTTCCATTGCGGGTCAGGCTGCGGAGGTTCCTCCGCCTGCATCAATTGTTCTTTCGCTTCCATGTTCTTACCCTATCGCTTTTCGTTGGATTGCTGTTTGTTCAGCTTGACGCCGTTGCGCTCCGCGCCCGCGGAAAGGATGCCGTAAACCAGTTCTTCGTGTTCCACGCCGCAGAACTCCGCCAGCATCGGAAAATCACTATAATGCGGCGCGAGCCCCGGCAGAGGGTTGATCTCGATAAAGTAGAGCTTTCCCGCCGCGTCGGCGCGGAAGTCCACGCGGGCAAAGTCCCGGCAGTTCAGCGCGGAAAAGACCTTTTTCGAAAGCCGGATCATCTCTTTTTCCATCTCGGCGGGGATCTCCGCGGGGCACTTGTATTCCACATACTCCTGATAATGCTGCTTGACCGTGTAGTTATACACGTTGTAGCCCTCGATGGGTGAGCGGTGGTAGATGACTTCCATGGGCGGAAACACCTTTACGCTTTCGCCGTTGCCCAAGAGGCCAACCGTGAACTCGCGTCCGGAGACGAACTCCTCGGCTAGCACGCTCCCGCCGTAAAGCGCGAGGTTTTTTTGCACAAGCGCTCTCAGCTCCCGCGCATTTTCGGCAATGCAGACGTCCGCAATGCCTTTGCTGGAGCCTTCGGCGTTCGGTTTTACAATGACGGGGAAACGGAGAGAGGACGCGCTGACAGCGTCGCCGGGCTCAAAGACCCGGTAACGCGGCGTTGGCACTTTGTAGGTTGAAAGAAGACGCTTGGTAAGCGCTTTATCGAGCGCGATGCAGAGCGTTGTTTCATCCGACCCGGTGAAGGGGATATCGAGAAGGTTGAGCAGAGCGGGCACCTGCGCTTCCCGCGCGCGGCCGCCGCGGCCTTCGGCAATGTTGAACACAATGTCGGGGCGCTCGCTGGTCAGCTTTGCAAGAAGGTGCTCGTCGGCTTCCATTAGTACGGTTTGAATTCCGTTGCTGCGGATGGCTTTTTCAATGGCCTGCACGGTTTCAATATTGTCGTACTCGGCCTGCGCATCCGGCGCGGAGGAGGGGGTTGCTTCGGCGTGCTTGAGGTTAAACACCACGCCGACTTTAACAGGCCCCAGGGGCACGTCTTCGGACTGATTCTCCATAACGATCACTTCGCATTCTCTTGTAAAAATTCGCTTTCGTAAAAAAATACGATAGCTTGCAGGCATGTTGTAACGCAAATCGAACCATTTGTCAATATATAGAATGTGACGTTTTTTGCACCACAATAGGAACGAAAAAACGAGGGTATTTTCTACTTATATACTATTGTTTTTACAAAAAAAATACCGCCGGAATCTGCTGCGGGAATGCCCGAAACGGAGGATGGAAAAGCTGCCGAACGCAAAAGAAAACGCCGCCCGAAACATGTTATTCCGGACGGCGACGAACTGCGGTTACTTCTGTTTTATTCCGCCAGCGGGAAGGCGACGGTAACGGTTGTTCCAACGCCGAGCTGGCTCTCCAGATGGACGGCAGCGCCGTGCGTTTCCGCCGAGTGCTTAACGATGGATAGGCCGAGCCCCGTGCCGCCGATCTGCTTGCTGCGGCTGCGGTCGGCGCGGTAGAAACGCTCGAACACGCGCGGGCGGTCTTCCTCCGAAATGCCGATGCCGGTATCCGTAACACGGAGGGTCGCGGTCTCGCCCTGCTTTTTGAGCGAGATCTGCACGTTCCCCGGATGGCGGTTGTATTTGATGGCGTTGTCAACGAGGTTCTGCGCAATTTCTTCGAGGATTTTAGGAATACCGAGAATCTCGGCGCTCTCGCACTCGCAGGCGAGCGAAACATCCGCGCGCTGCGCCTGTGGCTGGAGCCGCTGGCAGACTTCCTCGACGATAGCCTTTAAATCCACGCGCGTCTTTTCCGGGAGCGACGATTTTTCGTCCAGTTGCGAAAGGCGGATGATGTCTTCGATGAGCGACATGAGCTGGGCCGCTTCGTCGTAGATCTTGGCGGCGAAACGCTTGGTGTCCTCCACGCGGGCTACGCCGTCGCGCATGATCTCCGCGTAGCCGAGAATCGAAGTCAGCGGCGTTTTCAGCTCGTGGGACACATTGGCCGAGAACTCCCGGCGCATCTGCTCGGCGGCGACCTTGTCGCTTACGTCGAGAATCAGAATCACCGTGCCCGCCGAAACGCCTTCGTCCTGAACGGTGCTGGCGAGCACCTGATAGGTCTTTGCGCCCTTAATCAGCGTGGATTCGCCCGCGCCGCCGGATTTGGCGCGTTCCAGCGCCTGCTGGAGGGCGTAACTGCGGTTGAGCATGAGCACATGCGCGCCAATGACCGCGCCCGCGTCCGCGCCGAAGGTCTGCGCCGCACTGGAGTTGATGGCGAGCATCCGCTCTCCGGAATCCAGCAGAATCAGCCCTTCGCGCATGTGCTCGGTCACGGCGGTGAACTCCCGCTGCTTTTCGCAGAGCGCGGCAATGCGGGCGGCAATCTCGCGGCGCTGGTGCTCCATGTTGGTCAACAGCGGCGCAAGCTCGTCGTAGGCGGCGTTGCCGAGCGGGTTTTCCAGATCCAGCGCGTTGATGGGGGCGACGATGCGCTTAGCCGCGTAACGCGAAAAGAACAGCGAGATAACGAGGATTGCCAAGAACCCCAGCAGCATGGTGGGCAGAAGCGAACCAAGCATGCCGAGCAGGCTCTTCTGCGCGGTGGAAACGCGCAGGATGCGCCCGTCGTCCAGACGCGCGGCATAATAAAAGTTCCGCGTGAGCTGCGTTTCCGAATAGCGGGAGCTCTTGCCCGAGCCGGAATGCAGCGCCTGCGCCACTTCCGGCCGGCTCGCGTGGTTGTCCAGCGTGGTTTCATCCTCTTCCGAATCGTAGGCAACGGAGCCGTCGGGGTTGATCAACGTGACGCGGTTTTTGGAAGAAAGGCTGGCGAAATACGCGCTTTCGTCCACCGCCTGCAGAAGACCCGCGGAAGCATACCCGCATTCCGATTCGAGCTCGGAGAAGATGCGCTCCTCAAACACGTCGTATTGCGTCACCAGCACAGCCCCGCCCAGCAGGACGGCGGCGATGACGGAGGCGAGAAAGATGTTCCAGAAAATGCGCTGTCTCATTTACTCCTCGTATCTAAGAAATTTTCACTTGCCATCGTGTGTCACCGAATTTAAGTTCAGGAAATACGTGCTGAACAGCGGATTCGGGCATACTAATCGTGAAAACGGTAGCCCACGCCGCGGACGGTTTCGATCTGCTTGCCGCATTCGCCGAGCTTTGTGCGGAGCGTTTGAACATGGACGTCAACAGTGCGCGTGCCGCCCTCGTAATCGTATCCCCAAACGGTTTCGAGCAGCTGCTCTCTGGTAAAGGCGCGGCCCGCGTTTTCCATTAAGCAGGCGAGCAGGGAGAACTCTTTAAACGTAAGCGCGATTTCGTTTTTGCCCGCCGTCACGGTATGCCGCTTGACGTCAACGACGAGCTCACCGCTTGTCAGCCGGTCGGAGCCGGACTTTGCGCCGCTTCTGCGGAGAAGCGCTTTCACCCGCGCGACCAGCTCCGCCATGCCGAAAGGCTTGGCAATGTAGTCGTCCGCGCCGAGGTCGAGGCCGGAAACCTTGTCGTACTCCGCGCTTTTTGCCGTCAGCATGATCACCGGCAGGTCGGCGGTAGCGGAGGAGGAGCGGATTTTCTTTAGAATCGTCAACCCGTCGTCACCGGGCAGCATGATATCCAGCAGCGCCAAAGAAGGCTTTTGCTCCTGCATGGCTGCAAAGAACGAAGCGGCGTCGGCAAAGCCGCGCGCTTCCAGTCCCGTTTGGCCGAGCGTATAAACAACCAGTTCGCGGATATTTGCGTCATCCTCAACGTAATAAATCATCGTCAGGCTCCTTTATCGCGATCGTTTCGCCGCGTTACAGTTCCGCACCCTTGTGCACGCCGGTAATCGAGAACTCCGCCCACTCGGCAATGTTCTGAGCGTGGTCGCCGATGCGCTCAAAGTACTTGGCGATCATGAGCAGGTCGATGGCCTGCTCGCCGTTGGTCACGTCGCGCTGGATCAAATCGATCAGCTCGCCCTTGATTACGTCGAAGAGGTCGTCTATGATATCGTCCATGTCGATGACGTTTCGCGCAAGCGCAAGATCCTTATTAATAAACGCGTCAATGCTGCCGCTCACCATGCGGATGGCGGCCTCCGCCATTTGCGGCAGGTGCTCGAGCGATTTGATATACGGTTTACCCGCAAGGTAGATGACGATGCCGGAGATGTCCGAAGCCTGATCGCCGATGCGTTCCATATCCGTAATCATCTTGAGCGCCGCGGAGATGAGCCGCAAGTCCCTTGCTACGGGCTGCTGCTGCAAAAGGAGTTTCAGGCAGAGCGCTTCAATATCCCGCTCCTTCTGGTCAACCTCGCGGTCGAAGGCGATTGCCGTATTGGCGGCTTCCACATCCTGCTTGATGAGCGCTTCGCTGGCGCTCTGGATGGCGTGCTCAATGAGCGCTCCCATCTCGAGCAGTTCCGTATTCAGCAGGCGCAGCTGTTCTTCAAATGTAATTCGCATTCAGAAATCCTCCCGTGCGATTCTATCTTGTAGTTGGGGAAAGAACACAGTTTTCGCGGGTTTGCATCAACCGAACCTTCCGGTGATGTAATCCTCTGTCCGCTTGTCCCGCGGGATGCTGAAGATCTGTTCCGTGGCTCCGTACTCGACGATTTCGCCGAGCAGGAAGAAGGCGGTGTTGTCCGAAATACGCGCGGCCTGCTGCATGTTGTGCGTTACAATGATTATAGTATATTTTTCCTTCAGCGTCACGCAGAGGTCTTCAATCCGGCTGGTGCTGATGGGGTCGAGCGCGCTTGTTGGCTCGTCCATGAGCAGCACTTCCGGCTCGACGGCCAGCGCGCGCGCAATGCAAAGCCGCTGCTGCTGTCCGCCGGAGAGACCGAGCGCGTCCTTTTTGAGGCGATCCTTGAGCTCTTCCCAAATGGCGGCGTCTCTGAGGGACTGCTCCACCACGTCGTCGAGCTTGGCCTTTCCGCGCACGCCGTGGGTGCGGGGGCCGTAGGCCACGTTGTCGTACACGCTCATGGGAAAGGGGTTCGGCTTTTGAAACACCATGCCGACGTTCTTTCTAAGCCAAGTGGTGTCCATGCCGTGGTAAATATCTTTGCCGTCGAGCAGCACGCTGCCGGTGATCACGCAGCCTTCCACCAGATCGTTCATGCGGTTGAGCGTGCGTAAAAGCGTGCTCTTACCGCAACCGGAGGGGCCGATAAACGCGGTGATCTGCTGGGCGGGAATCTCCAAACGCACGTTCTTGAGTGCGTGGAGCTGGCAGTAAAACAGGTCGAGGTTTGTTATTTCAAACTTATTCATATCGTTCTCTTTTCGTTGTCGTTCCAATATCCGCTTCAGCTGTTACAGCCGCCTGCCAACGCGCTTTGCCAGAAGCGACGACAGCGCGTTGATGCCGATGACGATAATCAGCAGCACCACCGCCGTGGCGTAGGTCTGGTTGAGATACAACCCTTCCTGCGAGAGCGCGTACATATGCACCGAGAGCGTCCGCGCGGAGTCGAACAAGCCGGAGACCGTGTCCGAAGCCGTGCCCGCCGTGTAGATGAGCGCCGCGGTTTCGCCGACGATGCGGCCTACCCCGAGGATCACGCCCGCGAGAATGCCGGGCACCGCGTCCGGCAGAACAACGCGGAACACGGTGCGGAGTCTTCCCGCGCCAAGGCCGAAACTGCCTTCGCGAAAGCTGTCCGGAACGCTTAGGAGAGCTTCCTCCGCCGTGCGGAGAATGAGCGGCAGAATCATAATCGAGAGCGTCAGCGCGCCGGAGAGCATGGAAAGCCCCAGCTTGAGCGTGTTGACGAAAAACAGCATGCCGAACAGGCCGTATACGATGGACGGAATGCCGCTGAGCGTTTCGGCGTTCATGCGGATGACGCGCACGAGTTTACTGCCGCGCCGCGCGTATTCCACGAGGTAAATCGCTGCGGAAACGCCGAGCGGAACCGAGATGCAAAGCGCTAAAAACGTCATGAGCAGCGTGTTGAGCAGAGCTGGCATTAAAGAAACGTTGACGGAGTTATATTTCCACTCAAACAGGCTCCAGGTGAGGTTTGGCACGCCTTTGACGAGGATATAGCCAACCACGAACAGCAGCACGCCCGCCGTAACGGCCGCCGCGAGGTAAACAGCCGCGCGCAAGAGGTAAGATTGCACCTTAGCGCGTT
>JBDKTD010000136.1:0-6445 GCA_039680365.1 Clostridiaceae bacterium | reverse complement strand
TCCGCTTCCGAAACGTCCTCATCCAGCGCGTAGACACGCCGCTTGAGTATTCTTGCGCTCAAAGGCTGCGGCAACTGCGAAAGTTGTTTGCGGTTCAGCCCCTCGCCAATGAGGAGTTCGCGTTCCGCTTCTTCGGAAAGTTGCTGTAAATACGCTTCGTCCCCGGCGCAGAGCGCGGCGGTTTTGCAGAGCGCTTCCGAAACGTTTGGCTGCACCGCTTCCAGCGCGGGAATCAGTTCGTTTCGAACGCGGTTGCGGAACGCGTCGTTCTGCGCGTTGGTTTCATCCTCGCAAAACGGCTGTCCCAGTTCGGCCAGATAAGCCAGAATCTCTTTCCGCGTCGCATCCAGCATCGGGCGGATAACGCATCCCGTTCGCGTGCGCATGCCGGTAAGTCCGGAGAGGCCGCATCCGCGCATCAGGTGCATGAGCACCGTTTCCGCCTGGTCGCCTCTGTGGTGCGCTGCGGCGATCACGTCCGCTTGAAAACTGAGCCTTGCGCGCTCCAAAAACGCGTACCGGAGTTCCCTTGCCGCCTGTTCAAGCGTTTGTCCGTGTTCGCGCGCGTAGGCGGGCGCGTCGGCGCGCTCGACTAAAACAGGAATGCGGAGTCGTTGGCAGAGTGCTTCGCAAAACGCCACATCGCGTTCCGCACCCTCGCCGCGAATGCCGTGGTGCAGATGCGCGGCGTACAGCCCCGCAATTCTGCCCTCCGCAAACAGTTCGTTCAGCCGGAGTAAAAGCGCCGTGGAATCCGCCCCGCCGGAGAGAGCGACGAGCACCCGTCCGGCCGAGTTTACACCGAGCGCTTGCAGCGTATCCGCCGAAAACAGGCGGTTCCGTTTCTCCGAACCAAGCATACTACCCCGTGCCGTTTCCGGCTGACGCCGCTACCTTGCCCGCAGGCAGAAAGCCTTGCAACGCATAGAACCCCATAGTGAAATATAGTGCTATTCTACCCGCATCCCCTCTATTTTACAAGTGTTCCAACGAAATTAGCGAGTAGTGTTGCAAACAATTCACGCTTGGGTATCTTTTGACATGATTTGTCAAATCCTCTAAACTGATGTGGAATGTAGGGAGCATGAACTATGCCGGATTCCATTCATAACGGGCATCGCGAGCGAATTCGCGAGCAATATAAAAAGAGCGGCGCGGAGACGTTTCTGGATCATCAGTTTCTGGAACTGCTGCTGACGTACGCTATCCCCCGCAGGGATACCAACGCGCTTTCCCACGCGCTGCTGGATCGCTTCGGCACGCTGGAAGGCGTTGTGACCGCGGAGATCGACCAGCTGACCATGGTGGAAGGCATTGGCGAGAGCGCGGCGGTCTTCCTGCGCATGCAGGGGGATTTGTTCGGTCGGCTGCTGCTGCGGCGATCCGAAGATTCGCGCGGGAACATCCGCCTGACAACGCCCGCCGCCGCCGCGCGGTATGCCGTCGCGCTGCTGTCGCTGAGTTCCTACGAAACCGTGCTCGCCGTTTGCCTGAACGCAAAAAAGGTCGTGCAGTCCTGCGAATCGCTCCAACGCGGCACCCTGACGGAAGCGCAGATCTACCCGCGCAGCATTGCGGAGGTCGCCCTGCTCAAGCGCGCACACGGCGTTCTGCTGATTCATAACCATCCCTCCGGCGATCCAACGCCTTCCCGCGAGGACGCGGAAGCAACCGAGCTGGTCAAAGCGGCGCTGGGAAGCGTAGGCGTGCAGCTTTACGACCACCTGATCGTCGGCGGAACGAACGCATACAGCTTTACCACGCGCGCGGTCATCGGCGTTTCCGGCACGGAAACGGAAGTGCGCTCGCTGGAGGACTTCCAGTCGCGCTATGCTTCGCAAACGCAGTCGCTTCCACTTGTACGTGTGATGGAACCCTACGACGACTAACCAAATTATTCGGAGGCACCGCATGAGCAAATACGACCCGCTATGGGAGCAGTTTCGCGGCGAGACCAAACCGCAAATTAAGGTTACGTTTGACGAAATCCAGCGGATTCTCGGCTTTGCCATCGACCACTCGTTTCTGAACTATAAAAAAGAGCTCCTCCCCTTCGGCTACGAGGTGGAGAAGATTTCGTTGAAGGAACAGACGGTTCTGTTCCGCAAAATCAACTGACGAATGATTTACTGTAATCTGTTTAGGATTTAGATTGCTTCGTGCATATAAAATAAGCGGCGGGTTTTCCCGCCGCTTGTTTGTTTCGATTCTATCTTTCTTGCGGCACTGCGGGCGTTTCGGTGATCACGTAGATCACCGTCACCTGCGCGGAAACCGCGATTGCGCTGCTTTCAAACGCCACGCCGACGAGCTGGTCTTCCCCCGGCGTCTCCACGGCGGAAGCGATCGAGCCGAGCGTTACGTTGCCCGCTTCTGCAATGGACGAAGCTTTTTCATACGCGTCCGCCATCGCGGCGGCAAGCGCCTCCGAGTACGCGGCGGAAGCGTCCGTCAGGCTATAGGTCGCTTCGTAAGATACCGTTATGCCCGCGTCGATGATTGGCGAGAGCACGCCGTTGACCTTGCCGACGTCGGTAAGCGTTATGGTAATCGTGTCGGTTGCCACATAGCCGGTAATCGCGCCGTCGCTTTCGCGCTGCTGCGTGCTCAGCGTTGCGCCCGCCGTCGTCATGCTCTTTGGCAGAACGCCCTGCGCCGAGGCAATCTCGGTAACCTGCTGAACGCGTTCTTCGCACTTGAGCGCCGCTTCTTCGGATGTGGAACCCGACCCCTGCACAACGATTGTGATGGTGGAAAAATCCGGCGCAGCAATCACCTCGCCGCTGCCCGCCACCTGAATCGTATGCTCGTCCGCGGGGAGTTCGTTGTTGACGATTACGTCCGGCTGCTCCGGCTGCGCGGTCGGCCCCGGCGTGATATCGTCCTCCGCCTTGCAGGCGGCAAACGGCAACATCGCCGCCGCCAGAAGAAGTGCGAGCGCGGCTTTGAACAGCCAATTCCTGCGTTTGTTCATACTTGTGCCTCCAAATCTACGCGGTTGAGAATTCCGCCCTGTAAAAACACCTTCAGATTATCCGCCGTAAGTCGGGCGAGCTTTTCGCGCATCTCCAGCGGCGCCCAACCGATATGCGGCGTCAGCAGGCAGTTCTTCGCGCCCAAAATCGGGGCGTCCTTGGAGATCGGTTCGGCTTGCGCAACGTCGAGCCCCGCGGCATAGAGTCTTCCGCTGTTCAGCGCTTCCGCCAAATCATAGGAGTTGACCAGCGCGCCGCGCGCTGTGTTGATGAGAATCGCGGTGGGTTTCATCTTTTCAATGGCCGCGCGGTTGATCATTCCGATCGTTTCCGCATTCGCGGGGCAATGCAGGGAGATAACGTCGCTTTGACTGAGCAGCTCGTCCAGCGAAACGTATTCGCCTTCGAACCCTTCCCGCCGGGTACGGCTGCAGCCCAGAACGCGCATGCCGAACGCGCGCGCAATCTTTGCCGCCGCCCGCCCGATTTCGCCCGTGCCGATTACGCCGAACGTCTTGCCGTATAGACAAAGCAGCGGGTAGTCCCAGGCGCAGTCGCCCGGACTCTGTGTCCAGCGTCCTTTTCGCACCTCTGTATCAAAGGAACGTACCCGGTTGGTCAAGTCCAGGAGCAGCGCAAACACCTGCTGCGCCACCGCCATGGTGGAGTATCCCGGAACGTTGCAGACCGCAACATGGTGCCTTTGTGCGGCTGCAAGGTCAATTTTATCGTACCCCGTTGCGGTCAGGCCAAGAAACTTCAGTTTCGGCGCTGCGGAAAACTCCGCTTCCCCCAGCCTGCAGCGGTTGGTAAACACCGCGTCCGCATTCAAAATCCGCTCCGCAATCTGCCCCGGCGGCGTCAGATCAAACGCGGTAACATTCCCCAGTTCTTCAAACATCTCCCAGCCGACGTCGCCGGGGTTGAACGAGTACGCGTCGAGTATGACGATTTCCATGTTCTACGTTGGTTACTCCCAAAGGTTGTATCGTCGGCTTATGAAAAGTAAATGGAATATAGACGTTCCCGCCTGTCGATTGCCGTCTTGTTCGCCGGCGCTTTGACGCGCGGCAAACCGGGCGTTGATTCCAGCCTCGATGTAAAAAAGTATACCGCATTCCCCGCCGTATGACAAGCGGACGGGCGCGCCGCGCAGCTGCCGCGCGCTTTTACCGCCGGTTCAGGCGGAACTGAAAATCCACGTACTCTGCCGGTTTTCCCCTTTTATCGTGCCCCGCGTTGCAGGAAACCGCAATATGTTGTATACTATATGAATAAATTGGGGGTATTGGCACACGCTGAACGAAAAATCCCCTGCGGCGGCTGACCCGCGCCGCAAAAGATGCGTATCCCCGGCGTCGCTGCATAGACCCCGCGTCAGACACACGAGAAACAACCGGCGAACGGATAACAAACCCAATATGATTTGGCTTGGAACTTGGTTCCGGAAAGGTTGAGAGGTCTTTGGCTTCTAAAAACGAAACGGCTGTCTCCAGCGGCAAAAAAGCCGCCGAAACCCGCGCGAAGAACCATGAGCGCGATAAACGCGCGTCGGAAGTATCCGGCGTGCTTCTCATCGCCGGAGGGCTTCTCGCGGCGGCGTACCTCTTTTTCTCCGCGGCGGGGTATCTTGGCGAAATGCTTGGCAAGGCGCTCTTCGGCCTGCTGGGGGTTATTTCCTATGCGCTGCCGGTCATCCTCATCGCCGTCGGCGTCCTCTTTATCCGCGGCAGTTCCAGCGACCGGCTCACCGGCTCCGGCTGGTACCTGATGCTCGGCATCCTCGCGCTGGTCACGCTGTTGCAGACCATCCGCACGACGGCCTACGAAGGCGTTTTATACATGAATTACATCAACGAGGCGTTCAGCGTCGGCCAAACCGCCCATATGGGCGGCGGGTTCATCGGCGCGGTGCTCTGCTACCCGCTTTTGATGCTCGGCGGCAAAACGCTTGCGTATATCCTCTCCATTTCGGTCATTCTCGTCTGCGTAATCGCCATCACCGGATTTTCCATCTTCGATATGGGTAAAAAGATCAAGGAGTCCGTCGCCAACGCGAAGGAACCCTCCGGCGAGTCTCTTGCGGAAACGCGCGAGGACGGCAAAAAGCCGATGTTTACGTTGACGCTGGAGGACGAAGCGCCTCCCGCGAAGGCCGGCAGAAGAAAAGTTGCGGCAGAACCGGTTGCGGAAGTCGTTCCTTCCAAAAAGAAGCGCGCCCAGCCCGTCGAGGCGGAGCGCGAACTGCAGGACTTTTCCGGCACGTTCCGCACAAAAGACGGCCTGCCGCCCAAGCGCAAGGAACCGGAGATCGTCCGTCCCGGCTACTCGGAGGAGATCGATTTCGAGCCCAGCGGCGATCTGCCCGTGCAGAAGAACCCCGTCAAAAAGAGCGCTCCGCAGCCCTCCATACCGCTGCCCGACCCGACGCCGCTTTTTGGCGCGCAGCCACACAAGCAGCCGGAAAAACCTGTCACCGGCCCCGCGCGTCAGCCGGGCGTCAAGCAGCAGCCGATTCCCGCCGCTTCCAAGCCGAAATCGCAGCCGGAAGCGATCGTTACGGACGCGCATTACGCCTCCCCCAAGCTCGACCTGCTGGAAAAAGCGGACGTCGCCAAAGAGGATGAAAGCGACGCCCCCGAGGAAAAAGCGCGTGTCTTGATTGAAACGCTGAACAACTTCCGCATCAGCGCGCAGGTGACGAATATCGCCGTAGGCCCCGCGCTCACGCGCATCGAAATCCAGCCCGCGCCGGGCGTGCGTATTTCGCGCATCACGGCGCTGCAGGGCGATATCACCATGGCGCTCGCGGCTCCGCGCCTGCGCATGGAAGCGCCGATTCCCGGCAAGAACGCCATCGGCATCGAAATCCCCAACAAGCGAAGCGCGCTCGTGGTGTTAAGAGATATCGTTGAGAGCAAGGAGTTCCGCTCCAGCACTTCTCCCGTGACCATGGCGCTCGGGCGTGAAGCCAGCGGCAAGATCATCGTTGCGGACTTAACGCGCATGCCGCACCTGCTCATTGCGGGCGCGACCGGTTCCGGCAAGAGCGTCTGCATCAACGACATCATCATCTCCATGGTCTATAAGAGCTCGCCCGCCGATGTGCAGTTCATCCTAATCGACCCCAAGAAGGTCGAAATGACGGTTTACGGCTCGCTGCCGCATTTGATGATGCCGGTCGTAACCGAAAACAAGAAAGCCGCAAACGCCCTGCGCATGGCGGTCAAGCATATGGACGAGCGCTACAAAACGTTCTCCGAAGTCGGCGCAAAGAACCTTGAGCGCTATAACGAGCGCATGGACGATACGTCCAAGTGCCTGCCGCGCATCGTGGTCATCATAGACGAGCTGGCGGATCTGATGACCGTTGCGCCGGACGATGTGGAGGACAGCATCCAGCGCATCGCGCAGCTTGGCCGCGCGGCGGGCATCCACCTCATCCTTGCCACACAGCGGCCGGACGCCAC
>JBDKTD010000322.1:0-6976 GCA_039680365.1 Clostridiaceae bacterium | reverse complement strand
TTGGGTTCTAGCTTATAGAAGAGGAGAAACGAATCGAGTGGTCACGCAGAATATTGTCGACGAGGCGTTAAGGCGGTGCGGGAGCAAGACGATTTTTGATGTTCGTGCCGGGTTGGGATACACTTGCGTCCTGCTTTCGGACGGAGGGTGTGGTCTAGCCTATACATTCCGAAATGATCTTGGCGCATGCTGCGGAAGCATGAATTCCGCGGGCAAACTCATTGGAATGAGCGCTGAAGAAGTGATTCCTTGGCTGATGGAGGATAACCGGCTGAAAGCGGCTATCGGGCTTGCAACCGCAAACGCAGTATTCAATACAAATGCCGAAAGCTATGGACACGGTAACGTAATCGACGAGATCTCGATTGAATCGTCGGATACGTTTGGTATGATTGGAGAATTTCGTCCGATTCTAACAAAAGTGCGTGCCAAAGCAAAACAAGTCTATGTCTTCGAACAGAAACCGAACCTTGGCGAAGGGTTGTATTCGGAACAGCAGATCCCGCATCTCTTGCCACAGTGCAGCGTGATCGTCATTACTTCCACGAGCATCATCAACCATACGATTGATGAAATCCTGCCATACTGCGCGAACGCGAAACAGGTTTGTCTCGTGGGCGCATCCACACCGCTAATCCCTGAATTGTTTCGTGCGTTGCCAATTACGCTCTTGGCAGGAGTCGTTGTTACGAATGAGGATCTGCTTCTCCAGATCGTCAGTCAGGGCGGGGGAACGATGTCCATGAAGCCTGCGGTAGATCAGGTACTTGCGTATGTTTCGCAATCCGCTTCTTCATGATTTGCGCGCCTGGTTCCATTGCCCCGGTGAAATCAACAAAATGATTCAAATAGTTATTGACATATGCCATTAATGTAGTATACTGAGGTTGTAAACGGCATATGCCAATAATGAAACGAGGTGAAACAATATGCCAGGAAGAGACGGAACCGGACCCGCGGGTGCGGGAGCAATGACGGGAAGAGGCCTTGGCGGATGCGCCGGCGTCCCGGCGAACGGTCAATCCCCTGTGTTCGGGATGGGTTGCCGGCGGCGCGCCGGACGCGGCGGCATGCAAGGCCGCGGCTTCGGCCGTGGCGCTGCGACTGCGCCAAAGGAAGCGCTGGAACAGCAGCGCGCTGCGCTGCAGGCAAGGCTTGATCAAGTCGATGGTCAGCTGAAAAACCTGTGAACAATTGCGGAGGCAGCGAGTTATCTTGCGGCCTCCGCAGATAAATGAGGTGAATGAAATGCCAAGACCGTTTAAATGGAGACGTGTTTGCTGCCTGCCGGACAACAACCGATTCGGACCGCTCAACGCGGATGCGGATGACAACGGCGTTGTGCAGATGTCGGTCGACGAATATGAAGCGATTCGCCTGATCGATACGGAGGGATACACGCAGGAAAAATGCGCGGAGCATATGAACGTCTCCCGCTCGACGATACAAAGCATCTACGATTCAGCGAGAAAGAAGCTTTCCGACTCGTTGGTATTCGGGAAAGTGCTTTGGATTGAGGGCGGCGAATATCGTCTGTGCGACGGTATGTCAAACGGCTGCGGTGGCGGAGGATGCCACAGGCACCGCTGCGGAAGAAATGCGCGCATTGGGTTTGAGCAATACGATCAAGCAACCCAAACAGAAACGGAGAAACCAAATGAAGATCGCAATACCGGTGAATGACCAATCGATGGATACGGACGTCTGCCCGTCGTTCGGGCGCGCGCCGTATTTTCTCTTTTACGACAGCGTGACAAAAGAAGCTTACTATCTGGATAACGAAGCGGTCGCGAGCCAGGGCGGGGCGGGCATCCGCGCTGCGCAGGTGATTGCCGACCATGGTGCAAAGACACTGATTGCGCCGCGCTGCGGAGAAAACGCGGCGGAGGTGCTCGGTAAAGCGGAAGTATTCGTCTACCGCTCGGTTCCCGGAACGGCGCGGCAAAATATAGAGGCCCATTTGAACAATCAACTGCCGCTGCTGAGCGAATTTCACGCCGGGTTTCACGGGCATGAAAAAAAGTAATCTGACTATAGCGGTGCTCAGCGGGAAAGGCGGAACGGGCAAGACGCTTGTTTCCGTGAACCTCGCCGCGGCAGCGGGAGCTGCGGTCTATCTGGACTGCGATGTGGAAGAACCAAACGGGCACCTGTTTTTCAAGCCGGAAATCACGAGTGAAGAGACTGTGTCCGCGAAGATCCCGCTGATTGATTACGATCGATGCAATGGCTGCAGGAAATGTGCGGATTTCTGCAAGTTCAATGCGTTGGCTTTTATCAAAAACAAACCTGTTCTGTTCAAAGATATCTGCCATTCCTGCGGAGGTTGCTTGTTATTCTGCCCGCAGAAAGCGATCAGCGAAGAAGAAAAGAACGTTGGTGTGATTCAAAGCGGCACATCCGGGCAGGTGCGCGTGCATACCGGTTGCCTGAATACCGGGGAGGCTTCCGGTATTCCGATCATCAAAGAGCTTCTGAAGAAGAGTGCGGCAGAAACAGCATTGCCCGTTTTCATCGATTGTCCGCCGGGCAGCGCATGCATCGTCATGGAGAGCATCAAGGATGCGGACTACTGCGTTCTGGTCGCCGAACCGACCGTGTTCGGCGTACATAATCTGAAGATGGTTTGCGATCTGGTTGAAGTCTTCCATAAGCCGCACGGCGTGGTGCTGAATAAGTGCCTGGAGGAGGAAAACCCAGCGGAAGTATTCTGCAAAGAACACCATGTGACAATTCTGGGCAGAATTCCGTTTGACAGTAAACTGGGATCGCTCAGTTCCAACGCGAGAATCGCCGTGAGAGAGAACGACCGCTATCGTGAACTCTTTACCGAGCTCTTGCATACCATTATTGAGGAGGCAAGCCATGAGACAGTTGCTCATCCTCAGCGGTAAGGGCGGAACAGGCAAGACGACGGTTGCGGGCGCGTTGATCAAGCTGTCGCAAGCGCGCGCATATGCCGACTGCGACGTGGACGCGCCGAATCTGCACTTAAGCATGACGCAGACAGGCGAGGCGGAGCGAAACGATTACTACGGCATGCCAAAAGCGCAAATCGATGCGGAGGCATGCATCGGCTGCGGACAATGCAAAGAAAACTGCCGGTTTGACGCGATTATCAAGGAAGGCTCATACGTCGTCGATCCCTTCTCCTGTGAAGGTTGCGGCGTATGCGAAGCGATCTGTCCAGTAAACGCCGTGTTAATGAAACCGGCTGTTGCGGGCGAACAGATGCTGTATCGAACTGCGCATTCGGTTTTTTCAATCGCTCAACTCAAAATGGGCAGCGGTACGTCGGGCAAGCTTGTGACCGAAGTGAAAAAACACATGCTTTCGTCGTTGCTGCCGGAAACAGAGTTTGCCGTAATCGACGGATCCCCCGGCATCGGTTGTCCCGTGATTGCTTCGTTGAGCGGAGTAAACATGGTGCTGATTGTAGCCGAGCCTTCCGTATCGGGCATCAGCGATATGGAACGCATTCTGCATACGGCGGAGATATTCCATACGCAAACCTGTGTCTGCGTCAACAAAGCCGACGTTAATTCGGAACTGACTCGCCAGATAGAACGCTATTGTAATGAGAACCATATCCCCTTTGTCGGAACCATACCGTATGACCCGCTGGCAGTAACGGCGATCAACAACGGCAAAACGATTGTTGAGGCGGATTGCCCTTCCGGTCGTGCGGTTAGGGAGATTTACGCGGAAACAATGCGCTTACTCCAAGTGCAAGCGGGGGGAATTGAAGCGTGAAATTGACGGTCCTTTCGGAGAATACAAGCGTTTCCGATGCGTTGGAATACGAGCATGGTCTCAGTGCTTATATAGAGACGGCAGATCATCACATATTGTTCGATACCGGCGCAGGATGCATTTTCAATAGAAACGCGGAGAAGCTTGGCGTTGATCTCGCAACAGTCGATCTGCTGGTGATCTCACACGGGCACTATGATCACGGAGGTGGACTACGCACGTTTCTTGAAGTCAACACGCGTGCAAAAATTTATATCCACAAGCAAGCCTTTGAAGCGCACTATTCGAAACGGCTGGAGGGGATAGCGTCCATCGGCCTTGACCAAACGCTGCTGCCAAACGATAGGTTCGTTTTTTGCGGAGATCAGGCTGTGATCGATGAGAACATTGAAGTTTTTTCACGCGTGAAGTCGAAGCGCTTCTTTCCGTCCTGCAACGCAACTCTGCTGATGAAACGCGGCGATGAATTTGTCCCCGACGACTTCGCGCATGAACAGAATCTTCTGATTCAACAGAATGGGAAAATACTGCTCATCGCGGGATGCGCGCACAAAGGAATCGTGAATATTGTCGATGCGTGTAAAGACAGGCTCGGACAATATCCGGACTATATCGTTGGTGGATTCCATTTGACCGGACAAAGGGGAAATCAAAGCGAGACGCCGGATGCCGTTGACGCAATCGGGGAGTATCTTGCATCGATGCCTTCGCGTTACTTTACGTGCCATTGTACCGGTACGGAGAACTTTCAGCGACTAAAGAGAATCCTAGGAGAAAAGATTCAATCGATCTCCACCGGGGATCGAATATCAATTGAGACGTAAGGAGTCATTATGGCGGAGAACTGTAGCGGAAACTGTGGAAGCTGCGCGGAAAGCTGCGCGGAACGGCAAGAGCAACAAACGGATTTCAGAGAACGTCCAAATGAGATGAGTCACATCAAGAAAGTAATTGCGATCATGAGCGGCAAGGGTGGCGTCGGGAAATCTTCGGTCACGTCCATGCTGGCCGTATCAATGCGGCGGTTGGGATATAGCGTTGCGATTCTGGATGCGGATATCACGGGACCTTCTATACCGAAAGCGTTTGGGATTACCGAAAAAGCAGCCGGCAGTGATGTTGGGATATTCCCGGTTATCAGTAAAACCGGAATTCGACTCATGTCGATCAATCTTCTGTTGGAGCATGACACCGATCCCGTGATCTGGCGCGGCCCGATATTGGGTGGAACAGTAAAGCAGTTTTGGACCGACGTGATTTGGGGCGACATCGACTATATGTTCATCGATATGCCGCCGGGAACGGGAGACGTCCCGCTGACGGTATTTCAATCGCTGAGCGTCGACGGAATTGTGATCGTTACTTCGCCGCAGGAGCTCGTTTCTATGATCGTTTCCAAAGCCGTTAAGATGGCGGAGATGATGCATATCCCTGTTTTAGGCGTGGTAGAAAACATGGCTTACTTCAAATGCCCGGATAACGACAAAGAATACAAGATCTTCGGAGAAAGCCATATCGAAGAAATCGCGGAGAAGCATCATATGCCGGTTCTGGCGAAGGTTCCCATCGATCCGAGGATATCGGCTGTTTGCGACAGAGGAATTGTGGAGCTGTTTGACGGTAATTGGTTTGAATCCGCGGTAAAAACACTGGAACAGGAGTGCGAAACAGGGAATCATTGAGCAAACATTCGGAGTACGCGAAACAGCTTTTTTGGAAGGCTACAGTTGCTCCCAATCCATCGCCGCGGCGCTTTGTGATGAAACGGACATGCGTTTTGAGGACACTGTAAAAATATCGTCATCGTTCGGCGGCGGTATGGGAAGACTTCGGGAGGTATGCGGAGCGGTCAGCGGCATGTTCATGGTCGTCGGCGTGAAATATGGGTATACCGACCCAGCGGACAAACTGCGCAAAACGGAGCATTATAAGCTGATTCAATCCTTGGCAAAAGAGTTTGAAGAGGCCAATGGCTCTATTGTCTGCAGAGATTTATTGAAGTTGTCTGCAAAAAAGCAGACGCCAACTCCAGAGGACAGAACGGTAACATACTACAAAAAGCGCCCTTGCGCTTTGCTGGTAGAGCAGGCCGCTCAAATATTGGATGATTATATTATTTCGAGAAGTATGGAGGAGAGAAAAATCATGAGAATCGCGGTAGCGGGTGAAGGAACTCAAGTAACGGAACACTTTGGACATTGTGACAGTTTTATCATCTTTGACGCGGAGAACGGCGTCATCGTGCGGCAGGAGAACGTTCCAAACCCGGGACACCGGCCTGGGTTTTTGCCGAATTTTCTGGCGGATCGCGGGGTAGACGTCATCATCAGCGGCGGTATGGGCGGTGGCGCGGTTGAAATCTTCAACGAGCGGAACGTCGAAGTTGTCGTTGGCGCGAGCGGAGAAGCAAAAGATGCTGTCGAGCGATACCTGAAAGGCGAGCTTGTTTCAACCGGCTCCGTTTGCCATGAACACCAGCATCACGACGAGTGCGGCGAGCCATCGAAGTAAAAGATAGCTTGGTACTCATAGACGGATTGCCGAGACGGCAATCGAGCGGAAGATCAAGGCCGCATTACCGTTCAACAAGGATGGCACCTCCTTGATCGAACGGTGAATCAACTGGCTTTGATCTTCCGCTTCTCGAAAATATAAACAGGGGGCTACATGCTGAACAATGACACGATCGACGCGTATTGTCGTTTGTTGGAACATGAATTGATACCGGCAACAGGCTGTACGGAACCAATCGCGATTGCCTATGCGGCTTCGGAAATGCGAGATGTGCTTGGCGGTTTGCCGGAGCGGATGCGGGTTGTCGTGAGCGGCAATATACTGAAAAATGCCAAGAGCGTTGTTGTGCCAGGTACGGATGGCAAAAAGGGAATCGCTGCGGCTGCGGCGGTCGGCGTGATTGCCGGAGAAACCGCTCGCAAGCTGGAAGTGATTTCCGATGTATCACAGGCACAGAGAGAAGAGCTGGATCGATACTTACTCAAGACACCGATTAGTATCGAGTGCGCGGACGGCGATCTGGCACTGGATATTCGTATCTCCGGTTGGCGCGGTGATGATGTCGCAATGGTGCGGATTGCGGTTCACCATACGAATATCGTTTATTTAGAGAAGAACGGGGAAGCATTGCTGGATGAGCCAGTGAACAATATCGCGAATGTGAGCGATGATCCGAGCATTCTTAACGTGAAAGACATCGTGGAGTTTG
>JBDKTD010000161.1:0-9183 GCA_039680365.1 Clostridiaceae bacterium | reverse complement strand
CATCGCATCGCGAAGGTCGAAGACGAACTCAAGGTTGGCGACGTGGTTCGCTGCAAGGTTCTCGAGGTCAACCCCGAAGCCAAGCGCATCAGCCTGAGCCGCAAAGAAGCCCTGCTGGAAGAAGACCCCGAACTTGCCGAGCAGCTCAAGGCCGAAAAGGCCGAGCGCGACCGTCAGTATGCCGAGCGCCAGGAGCAGAAGACTCAGCAGCGCGACGTACAGACGCAGCAGCGCGCAACGCGCGACTCCGCGCCCCGTTCGGATCGTCCCTCCAGCGGCGATCAGGATCGCAGAGATGCTGGTCGCGGCATGGATCGCCGCCGCCGCAACAACGAGGATGGCGACTATGAACTGCCGCCGGTCGAAGAAGCGAAGACCTCGCTGGCGTCCCTGTTCGAAGGTCTCAACGTCGACAAAAAGTAAACGAATCACTAACAAGAGCCGCCCATTCGGGCGGCTCTTTTGTAATTAAATAACGATTGAAAAATAGCGTTTCCCGACGACAGGCGGTTATGCTATACTACGCTTATGGAAAAAAGCAAACAAAAACTCTTGTCCGTAAGGGAAGATTCGCGCCTGCTGACACAGGCGCTTCGTTATGGGGCGGCGGCCTTTCTCGGCTTTGCCGCGGACTACCTGACGATGCTGCTGCTCAAGGAAACGTTCGGGCTGCATTATCTGTTCGCGGTGCCGCTGGCGTTTATCGTGGGCATTGCGGTCAACTATCTGGTTGGCGTGCTGTTCGTCTTCCGCAGAGGCAACTGGTCTATGCAAATGGAGCTGTCGTTGTTTCTCGGTATCTCGCTGCTTGCTCTTGGGGTGACCGAGCTTTCCATGTTTATGCTGACCGACCTCGTGCGGCTGGATTACCGAATCTCGCGTGTGCTCTCCGGGGTCGTGACGTATTTATTCAACTTCTTCTCCAGAAGGTGGATTCTATATCGTCATCATCCAAAAAAGGAAGCGTAATTAACGAAACAAAAAAACGGGAACGAAGATTTCGTTCCCGCTCTTTTTGATTGAGTTACGGTACTGTGGGCGTTGGTTCTGCGCTCGGCTCTGGCGTAGCTTTGGTGCCAACCTGCATTTTGAGCGGGTTGCCTTCGTAGCGATCCTCATACAAGAAGTGTTGATCCTGCAGGACGCCGTTGAGGTAGTAGTCAACGTACACGTCCACCACATAGCCGTCGCGCTTTTCGGCGAGGGTTTTCGTCTCGCCGACAAAGAGCGAGCTGGTGTTGATGAGGATGTCTTCGCCTGCCGGAATGACCTCCATAATCTGCGTGCGTGTTTTGTACTCCGCGCCTTCCGGCAATGCCGGACCATAGATAAGAATATTCAAGTCGCGCTTGCGACCAGACGCCATCTTGTTCTTGGAAACATAGGCGAAGATATAGACGTCGCTTGGGGAATTATTCGTGAACTTGAAGTCGATATGGTTGGTATCGACCGTTGCATCAAGTCCCTTGTCAACATAGTTGGAAGGGAAGGAATGATGCTGCCGGCTGAAATTGGAAAAGTACGGATACGCTTCCAGCACTGCGTTGTAGAGCGTAGTGCTGACCTGACATACACCACCGCCGAATTGCTGAATGAGCCGGTCTCCACCGACGATACCATTGGCTTTCAACCATCCGTTTTCTTCTGTTCGTTCACCAACGACATCGTTGAAACTCCAGGATTCACCCGGCTTGATGACATTGTTGTTGATTATGGATACGGCTTTCTCAATGTTGAACGCGCGGTTCGGGATTAGAACTGTGCGCTGTTCCTCCGTATCCTCGGCCGTGCCCTTGAAGTCATAAGTTGTCGAATAGCTGCCGATCAGTGTGGTGAGCGCCTTTAAGTCGTCAATGGTCTTGGTCGGCTGAACGGTCGACACCACCGGCTGAATCGTCGTCTGCAGCTGCCCCGCGGCAATCGCGTCCTTGATCATCTGCAAGGTGGAAGCGACGTCAAGACCGTATCCGGGAGCGCCGTCAATATAATTAAACTTTGGTTTTCCGCTTTCCGGAACATCGATGGTAAACGAAGGTTCCGTGGGAGCGGAGTTGAGGGAAGCGTTGATCTCCTGAAGACGCTGCGTAAGCGCCGCGTCGTCGATGGAGATCGTGGTGTAATAAACCTGATTCGCTCCGCCGTCCAAAGCGTTCTGGATAATCTCGTTGAGGTTGGAGCTCGCCTTCATATCCGCACCGGTAATCGTAGCATTGACGGCTTCGCTGTTCAGCGCGATGGAGATGTTGTTGAGCGCGTATGTTTCGTTGGACTCCAACTGCGGCCGCACCTCGTCCACGGACTTCCCGGAGAGGTTCATGCCGTTGATATAGACTTCGCTGCGGAATTTCCCCGTTGCTAAATCGACGGTACCGCCGTCCCCGCAGCTGCGCGCCAAAACGACGACCGCAACAATGATCAGAGCGAGGAAGAGAATTGTCATCAGTGTAAGAACAAATCTGCGCTTACGAATTTTAGCCCGCTTGCTGTTCTTTCGCTTACCGGAAGCGGAAGAGCCGCCGCGACTGGGGGCGTAATATACATCCATGCCGCCGTGGTTTCCTTCGTTATTTGCATTGCGTCCGGCGGGACGTCCAGATCCCCGACCGTTGGTTTGCGATGCGGATTTTGTGGTGTCGGGCAGCCCCGAGTATTTTTCGTACATGCCATCCTCTGGTAGAAAGTTACATATTTGCGCGGTCAATACACGCAATTTATATTATACAACGCATGCCGAACTCCCGCAACTCTGAACGAGTGAATGAACCGTGAACACTCGCGGTTTTTCACGTCAAAGTTAAGGAGCAATGCCGCTGTTTTTCTTTTTTTTCGCGAAAGATTTACCAAGAGCGGTAACCAAAGCGCAAAGTGAACATGTTCATTTAAGGATTGACAGAGAACTTCGTGGCGTGTATTGTGTAACCAGAGAGTGATATTTGCAGCGATTTATGCGAAAGGACGGAATCAATTTTGCGAAAACGAGACGAAACCCTGCGAGAGCAGCTTCTTGCGGCGGCGCGGGAGATTGTTTCCGTCAGCGGCGCGGAAGCGCTCAATATTCGAGACTTGGCCGCCCGCGCGGGCATTGCAACGGGGACGATCTATAACTATTTTGAAAACAAGGACGAAGTGCTGCTGACTCTTTCGGAAGAGTACTGGAAAAATGCGCTTTCCGATCTGAAGGCGCAGCTCAAACCAGGCAGATTCTCCGACCAGCTGAAATATATCTGCGCGTTTCTGCGGGAGCATGTTCGGGATACGCGCGGAAACCTGATGAAGAGCCTTGGCGGCGCACGCTCGGACGGAATCCTGCGAATGCGCGGCATGCAATCCATGGTAGTTGGCGAACTGGTCGCGCGCCTGAACGCGGACGAGGAAATTCGCGCGGATCTCTGGACGGACGACTTTACAAGAGAACGGTTTGCAAGGTTTGTGTTTGAAAACCTGCTGGCTTCCATCTCCTCGGAGGGATGCGAGCACTCGTTTCTTGTGATGATTGTCGGCCGGGTTCTTTACGGAGATTGAACGTCAGAACGGAATTTCCGAACCGGAGCGGATATCAAAGCTCCAACTCGAATGGAATGATAAAGACTCCCGCACAGGAAAAACAACGATTACAGGAGTGAAAACAAAAAAATGGCACAGGCATTAGCGGAAACAATTTTTGACGTACTGTATTTAAGCTTTGTCATCACCGTAGGCGTGATCATGGCGGTGAAAGGCAAAAACAACCCGTTAATTTTGAAATTCGGACTCATGGCGGCGCTGCTGGGCGCGGGGGACGCGTTCCACCTCGTACCGCGCGCACTTGCGCTTTGGACGACCGGGCTGGAAGCAAACGCCGCGGCGCTCGGCACCGGCAAACTGATTACATCGATTACGATGACGGTTTTCTACCTGATTCTCTACTATATCTGGCGCGAACGGTATCAGATTAGCGGCAGGCGAGCACTGACAATCGCCATGTGGGCGCTGGCGGCCGCACGGGTTGCGCTCTGCCTGCTGCCGCAGAATCAGTGGCTCAGCTACCGTCAGCCGCTGGAGTTTGGCATCCTCAGGAACATCCCGTTCGCGGTGATGGGCATTTTGATTATCGTGATTTTTGCGCAGGAAGCGAAAAAGGCGAACGATAAGGCGTTCCGCTGGATGTGGCTTGCGGTGACGCTGTCGTTCGGGTTCTATATTCCGGTGGTTCTGTTTGCCGAGATTGTTCCGCCGATCGGCATGCTGATGATTCCAAAGACGCTGGCGTACGTCTGGGTCGTATTGATGGGCTGGTCCATCTTCCGCAGGGAACAAAAGGAAAAGAAGGATTCGCTCAGCGCGTCATCCCGCGCGTAGTCGCGCTCAACGCCGCGCGCGCGGCGAGAAATCGCGCGGCAATTCCATACTCTCTTAACCATTCATCGACCAGAGCCTGTCCGCGAGCGGTGCGCCAGTCGCGCTCCAAGTCCGCGTGGCAGGCTTTCCCTCTGCCAATCGACGAATGGTGGCAAAAGCGGCACTCCAGCGGCATGCGGTTCGTGCCGTGCAGTTCGCAGAGGCCGCGTTTGAGAAACGTGCAGCCAAAGCCGGAAAACTCCTGCAGCGCAAAGTTACCCTCGCAGCCAAAAAACGCGGGGGAGAGCACGCCAAAGGTTCGATCCGGCGAAACTTCCAGCATCATGCGTTGGCCGAGGTTTGCGTCCATCGCCTCGCGCGCCTGGATTACCGTCCACCAGCCGGGTCTGCGGCAAAACGCGCGGCAGACTTCGCAGCTGCAGGGCGGTGAGGGCGGATACTTTTGCTGGAGCGTCAGCGGCGCGGTTCGTTTCTGCATACGCACTCCATGTTTGCTTTGGGCATCGGGCAACTACGGAAAAAGGTTCTGTCAAACCTGCATCAGCGAGCAGTAAAACCGGAGCGTTTTTACCATATAGCGGACGACCGTTTCCAAATCGGCCAGTCCGTTTTTTGCCATGAAGTATTCCTTTGTCAGCGCGATGGAAACATAGTTGTACTGTTCGGCAAACATCCGCGCGTCGATAGGCTTTATCATGCCGCGCGCAATCATCTTTTGAAACAGCGCTTCATAATAGTCGGATGGTTCGCGGACAATACATTCGTAACAGATGGCCGCCGCGAGGGGATTCTTGAACTTTTCGTTCGTAATGACCATAGCGATGCGCTCGATAAACACATCCCCGTGACTGCCGAAGTAGAGCAGGATATGCTTCATAATCTCTTCCGGCGTCATGTGCGGTAAAAGGCGGTCGATCTCCTCCTGCGAAGGACGAAAGAGCGGCGCGCTGCCGCGGAATCTCTCGAACAGCGCCTCCAGAATGCCGTTTTTGCCGGAAAAATGGTTATAGAGCGAACTTTCACCCATGCCGCTGGCTTCGGCAATCTGCGTGAGCGACACCGCGTCGAACCCGTTTGTGGCAAACAGCTCTGCCGATGCGCGCAAAATGCGGTCTGTGGTTTCCAGCCCCTTTTTTCGCTTGCGCGGAGCCGATGAATCGTCGTTTCTCATGTATTCATACCTCGAAATTATTATAAGATAAGAACCATGTATAATCAACAGAAAAGAGATAGAACTATCGTATAAAGACTGTAAAAGAAAACTCCCTTACGGGAGCTTGGAAACACGTTTTTTCAGTTAGAATTTCCGGTCAAGCCTGATTCCCCAAAAAGCAGAGACAGAATGGATGTCCATCGGGATCGAGCATGGTGACGAAATCTTCGTTGCCGTACTGTACTGGTGCCTTTACTGCGCCAATCGATTCCGCGTAAGCTACCGCCTCGGGCACATTTGGCACCTGAAAGTCGAAATGCATCTGCTTTTGCTGGCAGCCCGGTTCTTCCGGCCAGACGGGCGGAAGATAGTTCGTTTCCCACATAAACAGAAAGATTGTTCCGCTTTCACTGATCAGCGCGGGGCAGCCATAGAGCTCGGTTCGCTGCCAGCCAAGCAGTCGCTGATAAAACGAGCAGAGCACCAGATCGTCCTTGCTGTCGATCATCACGTTGCCGAGTTTGATTCCGGGTATCATTACATTGCCTCCTTCAATTGGTTCATATTAGGTCAGCGGTGAAACAGGCTGTTCCGGCGCGCGCTGAAACAGCAGCAGAAAGACGAGGAGCAGCAGTCCTGCCGGAATCCAAACAGCGCGTTCGGCAAGCCAGCCGGTCAGAAACACGCCGAGCACCGCGCCGAGGATGAAAATCAGGATGATCGCGTAGTATTTCATGCCGTTTTGGAGCAGAACACGGTTTTTCGTTTGCAGGTAGAGAAACAGGCTCTCCGTTCCGCTGCGGAGGTTTCCGGTGCACATGGTCGTTGCGTAAGCAAGCCCGTGCATGGTGCGAAACGCTTCCACCTGCAGCGCGCAGACGAACGATACGGCAATGTTGACGGCCCCGTTCCAGTCCCCGTCCGGCACGAATCCTATGACCAGCAAAAGCATAATCTCCAGTAATAGAACGGCCTGCCGCCAGTGGACGTCCGTGCGGTGCTTCAGCTTATGCTGAATCCATTCGGCGAGCAGAACGCCCGCCGCAAACGCGAAAATCGGGATGAGATACCGCGCGGCTCCGCTCCAGTTCCGCTCGGCAAGGCGGATGCCGAGCAGCACCATGTTGCCCGTTTGAGCATTGGCAAACACCCCTCCGCGCGAAAGGTATGTATATGCGTCTAAAAACCCGCCCGCAAGCGCAAGCAGTGCGCCCACAGGGAAGGATTCGGAACGCTGAATTCGTTGTATTGGCTGCCGCATCGGTGTTGATTCCTTTTCGTGAAATCGCGTTTGATTGCGCGGATAAAGGCGAACGGACTCTATGCGATTGGCTGAAAATGCCGAAGAATATACAGCGCTTTGAGTGTGATAAACCGGCTCGGTAAGCCGCGAGTTTCCAGAGGGAAATGCACCGCGCCTTTGTGCTCCAGTTCGAGGTTCCAATATCCTTCGCGGGATTGCTTGCTCCTGAGCCAATCGAGAGCCGGACGCATCGGCTCGGAGTATGGGATGTCCTGCAGCGCAAAATAGTCCAGCGCGCGCAAGAGATCGTAACGATAGCGGAACGGATAAGCGAGCATTTTATATCGTGCGTCGCCTTCAAAGAACAAGCCGTTCCGCAGCAGAAACGAAACAGCGCTTGACTGCGCTTTTGTTATATCGTTTGCGCGGTGAGACACCCCGGATGCGCGAAATGCCGCTAAGCCTTCCAACACACATATGGTCGTATGCGGATCCCCCGTAACAGAATACGGGTTCCAGCTGAAACCGCCGTCCGGCTTCTGTGCGTCGAGCAGATGATCGACCAGACGATTCAGCCTTGCATCACCCACCAAGAAGTATGCGGTGTATCTCAACGCCATGCCGTCAACGCAGATATCACTGGCGAGTTTGCTCTTTGCAAGATTCAATCCGCCGTCCGGCAGCATACATTCGGCGAGCATCCGCTCCGTAATGATCCGGCAAGACTGGCAATCGGCAGGGATTCCGATATTTTTCAATTCGAGAAGGGTGTAGTGGGTAGACGTCCATTTCGGCTGATAGTACCAAATCCCCCAATGACCGTTTCCGTTTTGACGGGCGAGATAGGCCGCGCCGTAGCCTTCGGAGGGTATCCGGCTCTGCAAGCGCAATACAGTATCCGCATCCGATCCCAGCAGGTAACGATGCGTTAAGTATTGTATGGAAACATCGCCTTCCAGCAGCCATTGGAGCACAGCGTCCAATCCATCACCCCCATGCAGCCTGTTCAGCTTATTATAGCAGAAAGAGCCATCCGTGCGAACAGATGCAAACAGCAAAAGGATGGGGAATCCCCACCCTTTTGCACGGAACACGATGGATTCGATATCCTTTCGGACTATGCGCGCCAGACAGTTCCTTTCAGCGTTATACGCTGGAGGCAGCTCTCTCCACCCGTTTTGATGCTCTTGAGCAGTTCCACTTCCACTTCGCAGCCGAACGCCCGTTCAAAGAGCGCCTTGGTATAGCCTCTGGTGCACTGACACCATGCGTCGGTTTCGAGGCGGTCTACCGTTGCGAGCATAGGACAGGGGCAGTAGAAGAATTGCAGATACAGCGCGCCGTCGCTATAGTACATGCCCGCCGTCCGCGCTTTTTCGTGACTGGCGAACTCTTCCAGACTGGAAGAAGCGGCAATCAGTTCGCAAAGCAGCGAAAGACGCTCTTCCATACCATAGCCGCATTGACAGCGCATACGGATTTGCTCGACGGCGGTTCTTTCGAACGTTCGCTCCAGAGCCTGCATAGAAGATTGAACCCATTCCGCGTCGGTCTGAGCCGGTTCGTTGGGAGTTCCAAATACGACTTTACGCGCCGTCTCCTCGTTGCTCGCCGCGCGTACGTTTTCGTAGAGTACCTGCTGTTGGATTGCTCGAATGTCAAACATATGAAACCTCAATTCTTAATTCATTTTGTGCAAGGCTGCCGAAACAAGCGTTAGACTGCGCAGTAAAAATATGCGCTTCAGCGCCGCTGTTCGACGGTATTCCGTTTAAAAAAAACTAAATAGACTGCAAAAAGCAGCCGCAGCCGGGAAACTGCTCAGAATTAAGAATGGAATGGTTCGAGCAAGACCTGTATACCTCTAATAAAAAATCTATGGTAGTAATACCATGGAAAAACGTGATTGTCAAGCGGCAAACCTCAGCGCGGTAAGCAACGGCTGTGGACTGAACGCGGGTAAAGAGTTTATACCGGAATGCAGCCGCGGAAGCCGCGCACGCCGTAGTACGATTCCGCGCCGTTGTGATAGGTGAACACATGGTCATACCGCCGGTCGCAGAAGAGTGCGCCGCCGCGCTTGCGGATTTCCGGCGGGGTCAGAACCCAACTGGAAGTCTTCAGGTCAAATTCGCCCAACTGCTGGAGAAAATGGTACTGCTCTTCCGTCAGGAGCGAAATTCCCATAGTGGCGGCCAGTTCGACAGCGCTGGATTCCGGCTTGAAGTTCTTTCTCGAATCGAGCGCCGCACGGTCGTAACAGAGGTTCCGTCTGCCGGACGGGCTTTCCGCCGAGCAGTCGAAAAAGAGGACGCTCTGCGTTGCTTCGTCCAAACCCACAACGTCCGGCTCACCGCCGGTTTGCTCCATTTCAAACAGCGAAAGGAACTTGTCGGGGTTGGCATCCAGCCGCGCCAGTACTTCCGGCCAGTGGAGGGCGGGGGGGCGC
>JBDKTD010000094.1:0-21978 GCA_039680365.1 Clostridiaceae bacterium | reverse complement strand
TGCTCAAAGTCAAGGAACCGGTCGAAGTCGCCATCGGCGCGCCGTCCATGCTGATGGGCGAATCGCTGATGAACGTCACCTCCGGCTTTGATTCCACGCTCTACCGCGAACCGCTGGGCGTGTTTGTCGGCATTGCGCCGTTCAACTTCCCCGCCATGATCCCGATGGGCTGGATGATGCCAATGTGCATCGCCACCGGCAACACGCTGGTGCTCAAGGCCGCCAGCATGACGCCAATGACCTCCATGCGCCTCGTAGAACTCCTCGCCGAAGCGGGTCTGCCCGGCGGCGTTGTCAACATCGTCACCTGCTCTCGAAACGAAGCGGAACTGCTGCTTTCGCATCCCGACGTTGCGGGCATTACGTTTGTGGGCTCCACCAAGATTGGCAAGCATATCTACGCCACCGCCGCCGCCAACGGCAAGCGCGTTTCCTGCCTCTGCGAAGCAAAGAACCACGCGCTGGTGCTGGATGACGCGCCCATTAGCCGCACCGCGGCGGGCATCCTCAACTCCGCGTTCGGCTGCGCGGGCGAGCGCTGCATGGCGCTGCCGGTCATCGTGGCCGTTGAGAGCATTGCCGACGAGTTGGTGAGCGAGCTGCTCAAGCAGGTCAAGGGCAAAAAGATCGGCCCCGCATACGACAAAACGACCGACCTCGGCCCCGTGGTCACGGCGGAACACCGGCAGGGCGTGCTCGACTGGATCGAGACGGGCATCCGCGAAGGCGCGCAGCTCGTGCTCGACGGGCGGAACGTCACCGTGCCCGGCTACGAAAACGGCTTCTACCTCGGGCATACGATCTTTGACCATGTGACGCCGGAAATGAGCGTTGGTAACAGCGAAATCTTCGGGCCGGTGCTCTGCATCAAGCGCGTCAAGGACTTTGAAGAAGGCCTCGCGGTTATGAACCAAAGCCCCTTTGCCAACGGTTCGGTCATCTTTACGCAAAACGGCTCCTACGCGCGGGAATTTTCAAAGCGCACGCACGGCGGCATGGTCGGCGTCAACGTCGGCATTCCCGTTCCCGCGGGCATGTTCCCGTTTAGCGGGCATAAGCAGTCGTTCTTTGGCGACCTGCACGTGCTCGGCAAGGACGGCTTAAGGTTCTACACGGAATCCAAGGTCGTCACCACGCGCTGGTTCGACGAGGAAGCGCTCCGGCAGGAGCACGTTGGCACCTGGGACGGCGCGCTGTAATCCAAACGCAACAGCCAACTTTTCGGGAGGATCGGTTATGAAACTCACTGGCGGTCAAATCGTTATGAAGTATCTCGAGCGCGAGGGAGTGCCCTACGTGCTCGGCATCCCCGGCCACGGCATCCTCGGATTTTTCGACGCGCTGCGCGAATCCGTTGCCGCAGGTAAAAGCAAGTACATTCAGGTCAAGCATGAGCAAGCTGCCGTGCATATTGCAGACGGTTACTTCCGCATCAAGGGAGAACCGCTGGCGGTGTTTACCTCCATCGGCCCCGGCGCGCTGAATACGGCCATCGGCCTTGCCACGGCGTATGTGGATTCCTGCGCGGTATTCCAGATTTCCGGAGACACGCATGTGCAGATGAAAGGCGTTGGCGTTCTGCAGGAGATTGAGCGGTATCAGGATTCCAACTTCATCCGCGCGCTGGAGCCTCTGGTCAAGCGCGCCTGGCGGGCGGAGTCGGCGGGTCAGCTCCCGCGCGTCATGCAGAGGAGCTTTAACCAAATGCTCACCGGGCGCAAAGGCCCCGTACTGATTGCGCTGCCCATGAACGTCCAGTCCGAGAGCGCGGAAGCTGCGCTTCCCGAGCCGGAACGCCACCGCGCGCAAGCGCTCCCGGCGGGCGACGAAACCGCCGTGCTCGAAGCGGTGCGGCTCCTGAAAGCCGCCAAACGCCCGGTCATTCTGCTCGGCGGAGCTGCGCTGCGGGCAAACGAAGAGGCGCTGCTCGTCCAACTAGCGGAAACGCTGGGCGCGGCGGTCGTCACCACCATGGCGGGCAAGAGCGCTTTCCCGGAAGATCACCCGCTCTACGGCTTCCACACCGGCTCCAAGGGCACGCCCGTTGGACTGAAACGCACGCGAACGGCGGACGTTATCCTCGCGCTCGGCACCCGATTTGCGGACGAAACCACCTGCTCCTATAAGGACGGCGTTGCGTTCTCAATTCCGAAAACGAAACTCATCCACGTGGATACCGACGCGGGTGAGATCGGCAAAAACTACCCCTGCGAGGTCGGCATTGTGGGCGACCTTGCGCAGGTTTCACGCCAGATCCTCGCAGCGTACGGCGCGCCCGCCGACTGGAAGAACGGCGCTTACGCCGCAGAACTATTGGCGGACAAAGCAACCTGGCGCGCGCAGATTGAAGGCGCGCGGGAAAAGACGTTTGAAAAGATTACGATCTCTCAGCTCATCGGCGAGCTGGAGGACTGTCTGCCGCCCGAAACGATCGTTTCCACCTCTTCCGGCAACACGCAGGCGCAGCTCTTTCAGGAGTTCCGCTTTACCAAAGGGCAGAAGCACCTGACCACGGGCGGATTCTCCACCATGGGCTGGGCGTTCCCGGCGGCGCTCGGCGCAAAGCTCGCCGCGCCGGAAAAACCCGTGATCGCGCTGCTGGGCGACGGCGATTTTATGATGACCATGCAGGAGCTCTCCACCATGGCGCAGTACGATATCCCCGTTGTAATCGTGCTGGCGAACAACCGCTGCTGGATGGCGATTAAGGATTTGCAGCAGGGCATGCTGGGCGAACAATACTGCTTCGGCAACGACTTCATGCGCGCGGGCGAACCCTACTCGCCAGACTTTGCGGCGATTGCGCAAAGCTTTGGCATCCAGAGCGAAAAAATCTCCAAACGCGGCAGCGTCGGCACGGCGGTAAAGCGCGCGCTGGAAAGCGGCAAACCCGCGCTCATCGAAGTGGACGTTTACGACGGGTACCCCGAATCCGGCGGCGGCGCCTACGGCTGGTGGGACGTGCCGATTCCCACGTATATGACCGAGCGGCGGGCAAAGTACGAAAGCGAACTCGCCGGAGAAACGGTTTAGCTGAAAAAACAAACGAAGGGAGCGGGTAAACAAATGCGCATCGCGGTACTCAACGAAGTCAGCGCCAGCCCCAAAAACGCGGATATCCTCGCCGCGCTGGCGGAATTCCCCGAACACCAGGTGTTCAACGTCGGCATGGCTTCGCCGGAGGACAAGCCGGAGCTGACCTATATTCAAACCGGACTCATGGCGGCGCTGCTGCTCGGCGCGGGCGCCTGCGACCTCGCCATCGGCGGCTGCGGCACCGGGCAGGGCTTTTTGAACAGCGTTCTGCAATACCCCGGCGTGACCTGCGGGCTGTTGATCGAGCCGCTGGACGCCTGGCTCTTTTCGCAGATCAACGCGGGCAACTGCGTTTCCCTCGCGCTTAATAAAGGCTACGGCTGGGCGGGAAATTTGAACCTCAAGCTCCTGTTTCGCGAATTCTTCCGCGACCCGCCCGGCGCGGGCTATCCGCCGCACCGCAGCGAAAGTCAGGCGGAGAGCAGGCGGAAGCTCATGAAAATCTCCACGGCAACGCACCACTCCTGGCTGGAGATTCTGGAAGAACTCGACCGGGAAATCCAATTGCCGCTCTGCGAGTGCAAAGCGTTTTTGAGCCTTCTGGAGGACGCCGCCGCAACTTCGCCGCTCTCCACGGAGCTGGCGCGCTACTTTGCCAAACTGCCTTCGAAGGGAGGCGGAATCGGTTGATTCAATCGCTGGACAGAGGCATACAGATTTTGCTGTTCCTCGCGGAAAAGAGCTGCGCGGGCATTACCGAACTCGCCGAAGCGCTGGACGTGGACAAAAGTACGGCGTCGCGGCTCGTTGAAACCTTGCGCGCCCGAGACATGGTTCGGCTTGATCCGGAAACAAAAAAATACCGCTTGGGGTTTCGGATTCTCCACCTCGGCGAAGCGCTCAAGGACAACCTCAACGTCATTTCCATCGCGCGCCCCATCCTAACGGAGCTCTCCGCCCAAATCAACGAAAGCGTGCACTTCTGCGCCTTTAACAACAACCTCGTCTATGTGATGGATCAGGTGCGCTCCAGCAAGAACTACGCGCTTTCGGCCACCGTCGGCATGGTGGAGCCGTTCCACTGCTCGAGTGTCGGCAAGTGCATTCTTGCGTTCCGCAGACCCGAAACCATTCGCACTCTTTTGGAAAACTACGAGTTCACCAAGTACACCGAGCACACGATTACGACGAAAGAAGCACTGCAGGAAAACCTTGAGCGCATTCGCGCGCTGGGATACGCCCTCGACGACGAGGAGATGGCGCTGGGGGTAAGATGTCTCGCGGTGCCGGTCTACGACTACCGCAACAGCGTGCGCTACAGCATCGGCGTTTCCGGCCCGAAAGCAAACATCAGCTCCGCCACCATGGAAACCTATATCAAGCGCATGGTGGAAGCCACCCGAAAGCTCAGCGCCGCCATCGGCAGCACGCGCTGAGAAAATCAGCTCCTTCACCTTTCGTTATAAACCAGTCTCGTTTTATCCGCACGATCTACTCCCTTTCACACAACAGAATCCATTCTCGAAAAGAGGAAGAATCGATGGAAAAATTGAAATTTGTCCTGATTGGCTGCGGACGTATCGCGACGTTGCACGTTGCGGGCTACAAGAACCGCGAGGACGCTGAACTTTGGGGCGTTTACGACAAAAACCCGCAGACCGCCAAGCGTTTTGCCAGCGAGCACGGCATCCCGAAGGTGTACGATTCCTACGAGGCCGTGCTGGCCGACCCGGAGGTTACGGGCGTGGAGATTCTTGTTCCGCACCATCTGCACTGCGAACTCACCGTTGCCGCCTGCAAGGCAAAAAAACACGTCTCCGTTCAGAAACCCATGGCCATGAACCTGGCCGAGTGCGACAGGATGATTTGCGCGGCAAAGGAAAACGGCGTACTGCTCAAGGTGTTTGAAAACTTCGTCCACTACCCGCCCTACCTGCTGCTCAAAAAGCTGATCGCGGACGGCGAAATTGGCGACGTTGTCGGCATTCGCTACAAAATGTGCAACGCCTCGCTCTTTTCGGACAATATCCCCGGCGCGGGCGCACGCGCGGCGCTCGCGGGCGTCACCGACGCAAAAGGATGCGAACGCACGGGCTGGAAGGTCGATCCTTCGAGCTGGCTCTGGCGGCTCAACGACACGCTCTGCGGCGGCGGCCCGGCGGTGTTCGACGACGGTTACCATAAGTTTTCGCTGTTTGTCGATCTATTGGGCAGCGTGGAAAAGGTTTGCGCCTGGATCGACGAAACGCCCGCTCTTCCGGGGCTTATGCAGGACGTGCCTTCCGTGATTATGTGGAAGTACGCGGGCAAAAAGGTTTACGGCGTTTGGGACACGACCTCCGCGCCAGAGCTCTACGTAAAGGGCAATTACTACACCTGCGACGAGCGCATGGAGGTCACCGGCACGCGCGGCGTGCTGTGGCTGACGCGCTGCACGGCGGAGATGCTGGAGAGCGTCGCCCCCGTCGTGCTCTATAAGGACGGCAAGCTCACGGAATTCCGGGACGAACCCAGCGACTGGCAGGACGCGTTTATCCATTCGACCCACGACTTTATCGACGCAATCAAAGAAAACCGCCCGCCGGTGCTCTCCGGCGAACGCGGGCGCGAGGTGCTGGCGTTCGCGCTGGCGGCCATCGACTCCTCCGCCTGCAAAAAGGAAGTGTATCTCGACCAATATCAGGACAAGCCGACGGGCAAGCGAATGGGCTTTTTCGCGGCCATGAGGAGGAAGAAACATGACTAAGGAACCCGGTAAACTCAAGATGAAGCTCAGCTATGCCGCGGGTGATATCTACGGCGGTGGAGCGTTTTTGATCTTCAGCATGCTTTTTATGAACTTCCTCGTGCTGGTGGAAGGCCTTCCTGTTGTGGCGACCAGCCTGATCGTGTTCATCGGCAAACTTTGGGACGCGGTGACCGACCCCATCATGGGGCGTATCTCCGACCGGACGCGCTCGCGTTTCGGGCGGCGGCGGCTGTACTTTTTAATCGGCATCATTCCGGTATTCGCGTCGTTTGTGATGATGTTCTACTCGATCGGCATGGCGAGCACGCTCTCCAAGGTCATTTATTATACGTTTGCGTATATGTTCTTTGGCACGGCGTTTACCATCGTGATGGTGCCGTACAACGCCATTCTCTCGGATATGACGAGCGACTACAACGAACGCACGAGCTTTACCACCGTGAGAATGCTGTTCTCCGGCGGCGCTTCGCTGATTGCGGCAATTCTGCCCGGCACGCTGATTAAACTCTTTGGCGGCAGCGTCAACGGCCCCGCGCAGAAGCCCGGTTACCTGATTATGGCGCTCGTAATGGCCACGGCGTTCGGGCTTTGCTGGCTGTTTGCCTTCCTCGGCACGCGCGAAAAGGAAAACCTGCCCCCGCCGGAAAAGATTACCATGCGCGATTGGCTCAGCCCCTTTGCAAACAAAGCGTATCGAAACTATCTTGGCATCTTCCTCTCGTTCCAGGTGGCGGTCGACCTCGTGCTGGCGCTGTTTATCTTCTACATCGACATTGTCGTGCTCAAGTATACGAGCTATACGCTCGTCATGGGCGTGCTGCTCGTGTTCTCGCTGGTC
Organism: Clostridiaceae bacterium; assembly: GCA_039680365.1. Lineage (GTDB taxonomy): Bacteria > Bacillota > Clostridia > Christensenellales > CAG-138 > UBA7703. The sequence continues at coordinate 15,355 of JBDKTD010000094.1, read as the reverse complement.
TTTATGGCGGTGATGGGCGCGGTGGCGCAGAAAAGAGGCAAGGCGTTCCCGCTTTACATCGGCATGCCGATCTGGATACTAACGATGTTCGGCTTCCTCTTTACCAACAGCAGCACCTCCGTCTATATCCTCTGCGCGCTCGCGGTGCTCATCGCGGTCGGCTCCGCCAGCGGCAACCTCTCGACCTGGTCGATGCTGACGGATATCTTCGATATCGACGAAATTCGCACCGCCAAGCGGCGCGAGGGCATTTACAGCGGCTTAACGACGTTTCTGCGCAAGTTCGCCAGCGGCGTTGCCATCCTTGTGCTCGGCTTCGGCCTCAAGGCGCTGGGGTTCGACCAGAACCAGTACAACCTGCTGAAGGCTTCCGGCGCGGAGTTCGACCCGACCGCCTATGCGCAGAGCTCGCTCGTCTCCGGCCTGAAGTGGATGTTCGTGCTCATTCCCGTGCTGCTGTTGAGCATTACACTGTTCTTTGCCATCAAAAACAAAGTCAATAAGCGGCGGTTCGACGCGGTGCTCAAGGGCATCGACTCGTTTCAAAAGACCGGCTCGCTCGCAGAGCTCAGCGAGCAGGAAGTAGAGGACGTCCGCCTTGTCACCGGCGAAACGGAAGAAACGCTCTGGGGTAAGAAATCGTAACGGCATACCAAAAAACAAAACCGCGAACAATTCGCGGTTTTCTTTTGTCTTTCGTCACGCCATCGGCTAGACGCGCTTTCGCATGAGCAGCTTGCTCTCCGAAAGCCGCGTTACTTCCGTAAACCCCTCGCGGCGGTACATCTCAGCCGAACCGGTGAATACGTTGTGCTTAACGTTTGGCGCGTCCAGCGGAAACGCCTCCACGACGCCGCCGCCACGCCGAGCGATCTCCTCCAGAGCCGCGTGCAGCGTAAAGATTGCGATTCCTCTGCTCCGACGGTGCTTGTCCGTAAACAAACACGAGATGCGCCAGCTTGGCTTGTCCTCCGGCAGAATATCGAGCTTGGAATACGCTCTCCCCCGGCTGTACTGGCAAAGCACTTCCGGCGTGCCGAACTGACACCAGCCGACCGGCGTTTCCCCTTCGTAAGCAATCATGCCGGACGCGCGGCCTTCCAGCGCAAGCTCTTTGTGGAACCCGTGTCGTCCCTCCGGCCCCAGACGGTTGAACTCCGTGCTCTTGCAGAGGTAGTAAACGCACCAGCACCCGCCCTGAACACCCCGGTGCTTTTCAAACAGCGCTTCGAAATCCGGCCAGGTCTCCGAACTCAGCGGGCGAAACGTCAAATTGAGCATCGCTTGCTCCATACATTACCCTCCTTGAAGGAATCTTAAACGATACCCTCTGCAGTTCCATTGTATGCAGGATTTCTCCTGTTTTCAATATGTTTCAGACGAGGCGAAAATCCCCCTGTATCCCGGCTCCGCTTCGAGCGCGCGCAGACGAGGAAACAGCGCTCTCGCCGTCTGCTGCAGATACTCCTTCTCCAAAACGCCAGTGATGTTCAACTCCCGGCAGACGCGCTTTGCCGCCTGTTCCAGCGCAAACAGCGCGGTTTCCTCCGGGGTATCGTTCATTCGCATCCAAATCCGCGTGCGGTCGGAAGCGTCCGTCAGCAGGTTGAACGCGGCTTTCTCCGCGAGCACGCGCCCGAGAGCCGCTTCCGCAACCGGCGCGTAAAGATTGACCAGCAGCCCCCCGTCGTTCAAATAAATCCGCTCGTAGACCAGCGAGAGCATCGGCGCGGGGAACCGGCGAAGAAACGCGGTTTCCACGTTGAGCCGGCGAAGATATTCGCAGACATACGCCGCGCCCTGCAGCGACTCCGAAACGGGGTGGCAGAGCGGATAGTCGATATCGCAGGGGATTTCCTGCGCAAAAAAAGCCGTGTCGTAGGCGCGAAAAAAAACCGGGAGAGCTAGCAGCGTATCCCGAAAGCCGATGTTTTCCACCGGCGGGCGGATCGACTCCGCCTGCTTGAGCAGCATTCGCCCGTGCCGTTTCTGCCGCTCCGCTTCCAGAATGCCCGCCTCGTATTGCGCTTTCAGCGTGCGTTCCGCCAGCCCGGGATGCGCTTTTTGCGCAAGCTCGACGCAGTATAGTATGCCTCCCGCGAGCCGCTCCGCCGTTTCCAGCCGAACGGACGTGCTGTCCCCCATGGTGTACCGGCTCGTCCGCTCCGCAAGCAGCGTTAAAAACTCTCCCGCGGACGCTTCCATGCGCGGAGAAACCGAACCTTCCAGCAGCTGCGAAACGAACGGCGTCAGTTCATTCATCCGCTTCCTCCTCATCGTCCGGTGCGTCCGCGTCGTCCAGGCGGCGACCACGCCGGAGTTCATTGATGGTGAGCGGACAGACCGCGTCCAGCCCGCCTTCGTAAGCGTCGTAGCAGGCGCGAAGGTTTTTGATCAGCTCGTCGTCCGTAAGGCGGTCGAAGCAGTCGTTTTTGAACGAATAGAACGCTTCCGTCAGCGCGCAAAGCGTTTCTTCGTAATCGTCCTGCAAAAGATAGGGAGAGTCGCAGAAGGCTTCGATCAGTTTTGGAATCACGCTTTCGCCAAACTCCACGCGCCCGGTTCCCAGAAGGGTTTCGGAGCGCTTTTGCGCAATGGCGAGAACCGCGCTTTCGCTTAAGCTCAGGCCGTATTTCCCGGTCATGCCGTTGCAGGCGGAAAGCTCGCTTTTGAGCCGCTGTTCAAGCGCGGAAAACGTAAACAATGTCAGGGAAGAGTCCATCTTCTTCACCTCCCGTGGACACAGCTTATTCCTTTGGGGATGAACGAACAAGACTTGTATTTTGCGTCGATTTGTGGTAATATAACACTAGAAAAAAGAGAGAAAACCGCGATAGTTCCGCGGTTTTCTCTCTTTTTATATTCTCAATATTGCTTACCCGATCTTCGGAAACAGCGGCTTGACGGTCGGATAAATCGAGACGAACTTCTGATACTGCTCCTCATACCGTGCGGCGATTTCCGGATCGGGCACGGTCGTCTTTTTAACCTTGACCATCTTTTGGGCAATCTCCTCGACGCTCTTGTACTCCCCGCAGGCGACCGCCGCGAGCATAGCCCCGCCGAGCCCCGGCCCTTCCTCGGAAGCGATCGTGTCGATTTCGATATTCAGGATGTTGGCGAACATCTTTCTCCAGAGCGGGCTCTTGGCGCCGCCGCCGCAGATCTTGCTGCGCGGAATCGGTATCCCCAGCGATTTTGCAACCTCCACCGAATCCCGAATGCCGAACGCAACGCCTTCCAGCACAGCCTGCGTCATGTCCGCGCGGGTGGTGTCCATTGTCATGCCGATCAACGTTCCGCGCGCGGCGGGGTCGTTATGCGGCGAGCGTTCGCCCATCAAGTACGGCAGAAAGTACACGTGGTTGCGCCCCAGCTTGTCGTCCGTTATCGGGCTTTCGAGCGAGGCATAGTCCGTGGAACCCAGAATATCGTCCATCCACCACTTGCTGCAGGAACCAGCCGAAAGCATGCAGCCCATCAGGTGATAGGTGCCGTCGGCATGCGCAAAGGCGTGCAGCGCGTTATGGCTGTCCACGCGGAAATTGCGGCTGGAGATGAATACCGTACCGGAGGTGCCGCTGGAGATATTGCACCTGCCCTCGCCCACCGTGCCGGTGCCGACCGCCGCCGCCGCGTTGTCGCCCGCGCCCGCGCAGACCAAGACGCCCGCCGGCAAACCCAGCGCTTTTGCAGCGCCGGGCTTCAGGGTGCCGACGGACTCGTAGCTCTCGTAGAGTGTTGGCATCTGCTCCTCGGTGATTCCGCAGAGGTCGAGCATGGGCTTTGACCAGCGACGGTTTTTTACGTCCATGAGCAGCATGCCGGAAGCGTCCGAAACGTCCGTGCTGTGCACGCCCGTGAGCACATAGACGATATAATCCTTGGGGAGCATGATCTTTTTAATCTTTTTAAAGTTTTCCGGCTCGTTTTCACGCATCCAGAGCAGCTTTGGCGCGGTAAACCCGGCAAACGCGATGTTGCCCGTCCATTCGGAAAGCTGACTCTTGCCGATTTCGTTGTTCAGGTAGTCCGTTTCCTTTGCTGTGCGCCCGTCGTTCCAGAGGATGGCCGGACGGATGACTTCGTCGTGCTCGTCCAGCACCACGAGCCCGTGCATCTGGCCGCCGACGCCGATGCCCGACACTTTCGCGCGGTCGATCTTTTCCGTCAGTTCCGGTATGCAGGCAAATACCGCGCTCTTCCAGTCCTCCGGCCGCTGCTGCGACCAGCCGGGATGCGGAAACTCCAGCGGGTACTCGCGGGAAACGATGTTGACCACCTTACCCTCGCTGTCCATGAGCAACGTTTTCAGTGCGGAAGTGCCAAGGTCTACGCCTATGTAATACATGTTCGACCTCTCCTTTATTCTGTACGGGTGCTCAGGCGAGCACGCTTTACAAGCCGGTTTCTGCTTCCGTTCTCAGCCGAACAGTACGCCGTTGACGATGCTTTCGAGATATTCCTGCTTACCGCTGCCGGGAAGCTCCGGCTTTTTGAGTTCCAGCGCGTGGGAGGCGCATTCGGCAAGCGTCGCCTTACCGCCGGCAATCTTTGCGCCAATGCCGTTTTGATAGCTGGCGTAGCGCTCCTTGATAAACCCGTCCACGCGGCCGTCCTCAATGATGGCGGCGGCTTTCAGTAATCCCAGCGCGAAGGTGTCCATGCCGAGGATGAAGCCAAGGAACATATCCTCCATAGTATAGCTGGGGCGGCGGTTCTTTGCGTCGAAATTGAATCCGCCGGTGAGCCCGCCCGCCTTGAGCACTTCGTACATGCACATTGTGGCTTCATACACGTCGAAGGGGAACTCGTCCGTATCCCAGCCCAACAGCAGGTCGCCCTGGTTGGCGTCGATGCTGCCGAGCATGCCGTTCATGCCGCTCACGCGGAGATCGTGCTGGAAGGTATGCCCCGCAAGGGTCGCGTGGTTGGCTTCGATGTTGAGCTTAAAGTCCTTATCGAGGCCGTACTGCCGCAAAAACCCAATGGCGGTCGCCGCGTCGTAGTCGTACTGGTGCTTCATGGGTTCCTTGGGCTTTGGTTCGATATAGAAGTCGCCCGTAAAGCCGATGCTGCGGCCGTAGTCCACCGCCATGCGCATGAGCCGGGCAATATTCTCCTGCTCAAACTTGACGTCCGTGTTCAACAGCGTTTCATACCCTTCGCGCCCGCCCCAGAACACGTAGCCCTTGCCGCCGAGCTTGACGGTGAGCTCCAGCGCCTTTTTGATCTGCGCCGCGGCAAAGCAGAAGACGTCCGCGGAGTTGCTGGAACCCGCGCCGTTCATAAAGCGGGGGTTGCCGAACATATTGGCCGTGCCCCAAAGGCACTTGATGCCTGTAATCTTCATTTTCTGGAGGATGAACTCGCCAATCTCGTCGAGCCTGCGGTTGGTTTCGTTGATATCCTCCGCTTCGGGCACAAGATCCACATCGTGGAAGCAAAAGTATTCGATTCCGACTTTCTGCATGAACTCGAAGCCCGCGTCAACCTTGCGGAAGGCGCGCTCCATGTCGTCCTCTTTTACGCCGAAGCTCTTATCCGCCGTCGGCACGCCGAACATGTCCTTGCCGGCGTTACAAAGATTATGCCACCAGGCCATCGCAAACGGCAGGTGTTCTTTCATGGGCTTGCCGAGTACGATGCGCACTGGATCGTAGAATTTGAACGCAAGGGGGTTTTTGCTCTTTGGCCCCTCGTATTGAATTTTGGAAATCGTCGGGAATACTTCTGTCATGACGGCCAGTCCTTTCCCGCGCATGCGGCACGCGCGGTTCACTTAATTTATTACTTATTTTATGAATATTTACTTCGATCGCAACTTAATTCTATGATACTGTATTCTGAATTTTTGTCAATAAGCAATGTTTTGTTCTTGCAGATTGACAATAATGTACTGACTATTCGCTTTACTTCTTAATAAACAGCTCGTATAATGAAAGAAATTCAGTAGAAAATAAGGTGCAACGCAATGCCGGATATCACCGCCAGAGACCTTGCAAGCAAGCTGGGCATCTCCGCCGCCGCCGTATCGATGGCGCTGAACGGAAAACCGGGCGTCAGCCCCGAAACACGCAGCAAAGTGCTTGCTGCCGCCGCCGAGCTGGGGTACGCCACACCGAAATCGCGTCAAGCAGAACAGCAGGCAAAGAATATTCTCAGCTTTGTCATCTTTACCGGCATCGGAGTAGCCGAGCAGACGACGTTTTCCAACTTCGTTATGCGCGGCGCGGAAGCCGCCGCAAAGGAGCACGGCTACCGGCTGCTGCTGCACTACTTTTACGCCGATCAGCCCTGGGACGTGCAGATCAAGCATATCGTCAGCGACGCCTGCGGGGTGATCCTTCTGGCAACGGACGTCTCCGTGCCGCAGAGAAATCTGTTTATTCAGTACAGCGAATTCGTCAGCGTTCCGGTCGTCGTGGTAGACAACTTCCTGTTTTCGGCCTATACGGACTGCGTGGGCAACGACAACACCTACGGCGTGAAATCCGCGGTCTCCTACCTCATCGAGTGCGGGCACCGCAAAATCGGGTACCTGCGCTCCAAGCAGCGCGTCGTCAACTTTGACGACCGCGAGCTGGGCGTTCAACTTTCGCTGGCCGAGCACAAGGAGCTGGGTCTCGACCCGCTGCAGGTGATAGACGTCGATATTTCGCCCGATCAGGCGTATCGGGACATCGTTGCCTGGCTGAATGCGGGCAACGTCCCCGCGGCGGCGTTCTTTGCCGAAAACGATATGCTGGCGGCAACGTTTATCCGCGCGCTCAAGGAGTGCGGCTACCGCGTGCCGGACGACGTTTCCGTGATCGGTTTTGACGACGTGCTGATCTGCGAAATGGTCGAGCCGCCCATTACGACCATGCAGGCGTTCAAGGAGCGGCTCGGCAGGGTCGCAACCACGCTTTTGGAGTTCCGTATCCATTCGGGGGACACGCTGCAGACCTCTCCGCAGTCGGGACTGATGAAGATTGCGCTCTCGCTCCAGCTCAAGGAGCGCGCGAGCGTGAAGAAGATCGTGCAGTGACCTTCATTTTTGGTATGCCGCTCGTTTTGGGCGGCTCTTTTTATTGGCGCGTCGAAGTTGACGCAGACATTTTGCGGTATTACAATAAGCCCAATGCGTGCTGAACGCAAAGGGCGCTTCCGCCGCACTCTATCTCAACCGGTAAAGGAACAGACGTTATGGCAACCTTCGATGATTTTATGAAGATCGACATCCGCGTGGGCGAAATCGTCCGCGCCGAGGTGTTTGAAAAAGCGAAAAAGCCCGCCTACAAGCTCTGGGTGGACTTTGGCGAGGAGATTGGAACCAAGCAGAGCAGCGCCCAGATTACGCAGCTCTATACGCCCGAAGAGCTGGTGGGGCGGCAGGTGCTGGGCGTTGTGAACTTCCCTCCGCGAAAGGTAGCGGACTTCTCCTCCGAAGTGCTGGTGCTTGGCGTATACGCCGAGCAGGGCGTTGTGCTCATCCAGCCCGACCAGCCCGTCAAAAAAGGCGATAAGCTCGGCTGAACAGATCGCAATCAAAAAACAGTCCGCAAAATGCGGGCTGTTTTTGTATGTATTCGATTAGCGTACGGCGGGCGGAAGCTCGTTGAGCGAAACGGTGAACGTAAAGCGCATGTCGTCTTCAAACCACTGCGGAAAATTCGTCCCCCAGCGGTTGTTATAGAGCAGGAACCAAAACCCGTTCCGTAAATCCCCTGTTTCATCCGCCGTGTCATAGAGGTACCGCCCGCCGACGCTGACGAGCGGCGCATCCGCCGGAACAATCTCCAGCTCCTCCAGCGCGGTTTGGCAGGTAAGCCGTTCGACCGCGTGCAGCCTGCGGTTTCCGCCGGAGACGACATTCAGCGGCGAAACCTGCCTGCCGAGCTTCTGCAGCATCCAGCGGTTGGGGTTATTCGCGGCAAGGTTGAACCCCAGCCAGAGCGCTTCCGGACTGCGCAGCGCGTCCTTGCCGCGCCAGCAGAGCGAAATCTCGATCGAATTCGGCAAAAACCGGTACGTCAACGCGAGTTCGCGCGGGCAGCCATAGGTCTCCGCCGCTTCTTCTTTGCCGTGCAGAAACACGGTCAGCATATTCCCCGTTTGCCGCAGCTCGTCGGCGCAGGCTTCCCAAAGTCCGTGCTGAAGCGACGTTTCATACCGTAACCCCGGCTTGCCAAAGTCGCAGGCCGCCCATGCAAAGTTTGCCTTGCTGTCCCGCACGTAGTCAAAAAAGCAGTCCTCCGCTTCCTTGCCGCCAAACGACTCATAGCGGAACGCGCCAATGTTCACGCGCCGGTCGATTCCCAGCGCGCTGTTCCACACCCGTGTAAGCGCGCCGTCTCGTCCGATGCTTACGCGCCAGCCGCCAACCGAAACCGGCCGTTCAAACGCGCGAACCTCCCCCTCCCGTTCGGGAAACGAAAACGCAAACTCCGCTTCCGCCTCTTTTCCGAGCGGCACGGGCAGCGCGTCCAGCGCCGCTTCCACATACGCGCGCTGTTCGAGGTGGGAGCGCGTAAAGTGCGTGTAGCTCGAAACTTCGTCTTCTCCGCGGTATTCGCGCAGTTCTTCGCGTACCGCTTCGAAGATATGGCGGTTACGCTCGCCAAAGAAGGAATAGTCGGTCCTGTCCGCCGCGCGCGCGCGTAAAAAATCCGCCTTTGACCAGTTGGTAAAGTCGAAGAGATGTTTTTTTGTATCCATGCCCCAGGTGTGTTCCGCAACGAGCAGCAGGTTTTCCATCACCGCTTCGTAGACCGTTGAACCGCGCGTCAGTTCGCCGCTCTTCAGCCAGCGGTCAACCAGCGCGAGCAGCCGTTTATAACGCATGGTCTTGAGCGGATCGCTGCTCACGCCGTGAATCCAGCTGTCCCCAATTTCCTCGGCGACCACGGGCAGGCTCTGCCACACGGCGGGCAGTTCGCGCGCAAAATCGTCCAGCGAACCGGCTTCGATACGGGCGTTTGGGTACTTCTCCGCCAAGCGGGCAAAAAACGCCTCGACGTCCTCCCGCTTCGGCGGGCCGGAGTTGTCCATGGTGTGCAGAAATTCGAGCGCGACCCCGCTCTCCAGCACCGCCGCGTCGCCATACGCGCCCGCGTAGCTCACGGCAATTTCGTCCTCTCCGTTTTGCCAGCGAAACAGCGCCGGTACCTTCGGCACGCGCGAACTCCCGTTGACGCCGATATGCAGGTAGCGCACGCCGCTATGTGCCAGCGCGGGAACCAGCGAAATCGTGTGTCCCGGAACGTCCGTCATCTTTGCCGCGATGGTGCTTTGGTCGAATTCCGCGTCCAGACGCTTGCCAATGGAGAGCGCGTAGTCAAGCAGTTCCTCGCTCATCAGCTCCGTATGCGTGGTGAGCGGCAGCGCGTGGTAGCGCACGTATCCCAAGCGGAGCGCTTCTCTCAGCCGCGCCGCGCCGGATTCTTCGGCATGGTGCAGATAGTAGTGGATCAAATACGAACCCGTCGTCCAGACGAACCGCTTTTGCTCCGTCGTGTTGAGCGCAAACGCCAGCTCCACCGCGCCGGGGATAAACGAGTCCACATAGCGGTCAAGCACATTTTTTGCGTAGTCGGTATAGCCCACGTCCAGATGGGTTTTGGAAACGACGATCACGCGCCGTACATCTTTGTTTTCCATGTTCCGGTAACTCTCTTTTGTTCGTTTCGACTCTTCAGTCGAAGTAGATCGGGTTGGTCAGCAGCGCCTTCATCGGCGGAAGCCCCGGCGCATACACACGGCTGAGTTCCGCGCGGACGAACTTCGCGTTCGGGTAAGCGCGCGTCACCTGGTAAGACGCCGCCCCTTCCGGGCAGGGGATGCGTTCCGTTTCCGCGTCCGTTATCAGGCGGATTTCGTCCCCGCCCGAGAGACGGTCAAAGACAAACGTCACTTGCGTGCCTTTCGGCGCGCTTCCGCCAAAGGAAACCGCACCGTCCGCATTTTGGCAGAGAACGTCCGCCGTCGGCCCGTGCGGCAGATAGCTGATGAAGCCGTCACCTGTCTTGAGCGCGTTCAGGATATCCGCACGGCTCCGGGACGGCGCGTAAACGTTCATGCAGGGCGTAGCCAAACTCCCCAGCAGGCCGGGGCGGTGATAGTCGCTTCCGCCGATCGCGGGTATCCGTTTCCCCGCGCAGAGTTCGCCCTGCCAGTAGGCGACGGCGCGCTCGTTGCGCTCGCTCATGACCCCGTTCCAAACTTCCAGCGCGTCAAACGGCACCTCAAATCCCCAGAGCCACGGCACCAGCGGGCAGAACGGGTGGTTGAGCGCAACCATCGCCCCGCTGTCGCGCGCGGACTGCATCAGAGCGCGCGCTTCGGCAACGTTCCGCTTGTCGTACCGCCCCGGCAGCGGCGCGGGGGAGCCCAAAAAGCCCGCGTGCCCCTGATAGTGCGTCCATTCCACACCCGGCAGAACGGTAACGCCTTCAAAGACCGGCGGCGCGGAAACATTGTTGTGGTCTGTGATAAACAAAAAGTCGAGCCCTTCGTTTCTGGCGAGCCCCGCAACCATATCCATGGAGAATGCGCCGTCGGAAGCGAGGGTATGCACATGCGTATCCCCGCAAAAACGCCTGCGTGCCTTTTGCGTGACTTCAACTTCGTAACTGATCAGCACGCCGCCTTCCGGCACATGGTACGCCCCCGCGATCACCCGCCAGGTACCGCCGAGCAGTTCGTCCGCCGCAAACCCCGCACTGCTGCCCAGCGGGGAAACAAACACATGATTCCGGTCGGACCCCGCCGCGCCGAAGAGCCGCCCGTCCGGCGACTCCAGCGCGAGATCTATGACGCAGGGGTCGCGCCGAACGGCAAAACCGTCTTCTACGGACTCCGTAAACCGCGGGTAGGAAACCGTAACGTCGATTCGCTCGGCGTTTTCCGGCACGAAAAAGTCAAGCCGCGGGTATGCCCGCTCTTCGCTCTTCTCTATTTTCAGTGTATATTTCATTTTTATCTCCGATGATGTTTTGTAAATGGCGCGTTTCCCCAGCTGGAGAGAGTAAATCCCTCGCGCCGGAGGAGATTTTCGAACGCGTCGCTGGTCAAAAACGCATACTCCCAGACCCGCTTTTGCCATTCCGGCGTGCGCTTGAGCAGCGCTTCGTCCGGCAGCGAGGGATGCAAGAAAACTTCCGTTACCCCTGCCTTTGCGGAAGCGATTTCGCGCTCATAGTACGCCGCGAGCTGCGCGTATCCATCGATTCTGGCAACCGGATACGGATTTGTAATAAAGTCGTCAATCAGCTTGACGCCGTGCCCATCCGCCGAAGCGACGATCAGCTTGTGCGCGGCTTTCAGCACGCCGCCGGGCTCGTGCCCGAACTGGCGGCGGAGAAAGTCGCTCCTGCGCGGAAAGCGAAACGGAAGGCCGTATTTCTTACAGAGCCGGAACGCGTTGAGAAAAAATAGCCGCCCGTTGATGCCGTAGAGCGTGCCGCCGTGGCTGTCCGCATGATCGGGAGCTGCGCCGCGTTCCGCCAGAAACCGGTATTGCGCTTCCAGTTCGCGGGTAACGTCCCCGCTCTTTGCCGCTTTGGAGGCGCGCGCGGAGCTGGGAATCAGCGCTCCGTTTTCGCAGAGCGATGGCACGCTTCCGGCTCCCGCCGAAGGGAGCCAGCTTTCTTGCTCCCATTCGGCGTGCAGCGTCCAGTGGACGCCGACGGCAAGGCCGCGTTCCGCAGCGTTTTGGCAGGCTTCATAAGCGCGCTTTGCGGGCGTGAGAATGGTGGACGAGGTGATCCGCCCCGCTTGAAACAGGCCGAGAATCGCTTCGTCCCCCGCTTCGGTCATGCCAAAATCGTCCGCGTTGACGATCAGCACTCTCTCGTTCATGGTTCTTTTGTCAGTTCCGCCGGAGAATCGGCCGTATCCGGCGCTTGTTTGCTGTCATCGGGGAAGCGCAGGAAACGCGCGCAGACCGCGCTGAGCGCCATCACTACAAACGGGAAGATCGCGATTAGAAACTTTGCTGCTTCCCCCGGCATAGGGCCTGGTTCGTCGCCGCTGACAAAGCCGTAGAACGAACCCACCAGCAGGAACGCAAGGCTCGTAAACAGCCCGCTGAGACGGTTCATAAAGCCCATCGCGCTCGAATAGGTGCCTTCCCTGCGAAGGTTGTATTTCTTCGTGTCCTCGTCCATAATGCGCGCGCCGATTAAATCCATTGTCGTAATCGCGCCCGCAAAGCCGAGGCCGACAAAGCAGCAGGCAATGATTGCGCCGGTGAGGTTCTTCATAAAATATAGCGGAACAAACGCCAGCGCAAGAAAGATCAGCGCCGAGCGCCACACGGGCATGACGGTGAATTTCTTCACCAGCTGCGCCCATCCCGCAACGCCGCCCATGGCGATGACCAGCACCACCGCGAGCATGATGGTTGTCGCCGAGCCGGTAAGGTTGAGCGTGTACTTCGTATAGAAGGAAACCGCCTGCATCACCAGCGACATCGCCGCGCTGTAGAGTGCGTTGGTCACGCCGAAAATCCAGAACTTCGGGTTGGTTAAAAGCGCTTTGATGGTCGGCCAGAGCTTGGGCTTTTCCGCCGTTTCTTCCTGCATGGTCTCGTGGCAGCCGAACGTCATATAGAGGATGACCGCCGCCGCGAGCACGCCGTAGATGATGGAAGTCATACCGTAGCCGATCTTCTCGGTTACCATCGGAGTCAGCGCAATGCTGATGCCCATTGCCGCAAGCTGAAACGCCTGTCGCATGGCGTTGGATTTTGCACGCTCCGTGTCTGTTCGGAACAGTTCAGGAAACAGCGCGCCGTAGTTGGCGTTAATCAGCGAATCCAGCGTGCCGGTGAGCATATACATGAGCAGCATGTAGACGAACACGCTGTTGCCGGAGAGAAACGCCGGCAGGTTATAGAACGCGATAAAGCCCAGCACAAGAAGCGGCGTGCCGATGACCAGCCACGGCCGCCTTCTGCCCCATTTCGTCCTCGTCCGGTCGGACAGGAAACCGTAAATGGGATTGTCAATCGCGTCCAGGAACGTGTAAAGGAACAGTACGAGCGCAAACTGCGCGGTGGTTACGCCGTGCTTGATGACGTAAAACGCGGCGGCGTACGTTTTGAACATGTTGATCGGAATACTCGTGCCGAACATTCCAATGGCGTAGCGAAACGGACTCGTTTTCTTCGGCTGCATAGTCGCCCCTCCTGAAATGCTGTTATTTGGATCTGCAGTTTGACTGTATCACCGCGCATCCCCGCTGTAAATGCGCGCGCGTTGTGATCTTTTGAATATCCGTTGTGATTTTTTAAATGTATTTATCCTGTTGACGCAGTTTTGTCGTAAGTAGTATGATTTTTCATATGAGTACGATTTTCATTGATGACGATTTTACAAACGCGCCGGTTCTATGCGGCACCGTTTCCGCGCCCGAAACCGCCGCGGAGCCGGATGCTTCTTTTGCGTTGGAAGCCGGCGCACACATGGTGGATTACCGCGCAAACGCCTTCCTTTGCGCCGAGCAGGTTTCGTTTCATTGGTGGAGCGACCGTTCCACCACCCTGCACTACCACAACTATTACGAAATCTTTCTCATTACGCGCGGAAAAGCGGCGCACCTCTTGAACGGCACAGAAACCGACCTGCGGCGAAACACCCTGCATCTGATCCGCCCGCAGGATACGCACCAGTTCGTCTCGGCGCGCGGGGAGTTCTGCACGCATATGAACCTGCTGATCCTGCCGGAGCGGCTTCGCCTGCTCAGTGCCGCGCTCAACATCCCGTTTTGCGAGCTTGCCGAAGGCGCGCTGTTTAAAACGTTGCTCAACGACGCGGAAACCGCGTTCTTTCTCGACCGTGCCGAGCAGATCAGCCTCTCTGGTGCGGACGCCGCCGAGAAGACGCGCGTCATATTGGAGATGATCGCCGAAGCGCTCTCGCTGCTCTACCGCAGGCGCGGCGCGGGCGGGGACGCCGAGTGGTTCCCCGCGCTGCTCAACAAACTCCGATCGCCGGAGTATCTGACCGTCCGCGCTTCGGACGTTTACGCGCTCTGCCCCTGCAGCGCGCCGGTGCTGATTCGGCAGTTTCGCGCGCTCGAGGGCTGCACGGTTGTGGAGTACTTAACGCGCGTCAAGATGGATTACGCGCAGAACTTCTTGCGCTCGACAAACTTTCCCGTGCGCGAGATTGCGCAGCGGCTGGGTTACGACTCCATCAGCCACTTCTGCCGCGTCTTTAAAGAACGCTTCGGCCAGACTCCAAAGGAGTACCGCTCCGGCGCGCAGCGATAGCGTACGTTCCGGTTTCACCGCCGCCGGAACGACGGCTTTTTTCTTGCGAACCGGCAGCGCACTGTGCTATACTGCCCCGCGGGCAGGCTGTAACGCGGCGCTTTTCAGCCTGTTCTGTAACTGTTAATTCTTGTGAACGGAGAGCCTTCTTGAACACATTCCTCAATTGTATTTCCGTCGGCGCGGGCGGCATGATCGGCTCGGTGCTGCGGTATCTTCTTTCGCTCCTGCCCATCCGGCATTCGAGCGGATTTCCGCTCATCACCCTCGGCGTCAATGTGCTCGGCGCGTTTCTGATCGGTCTTATCGTAACCCTCGCGGGTAAAAACGCAAAGCTTGATCCGCGCGCGCTGCTGTTTCTGCAGGTCGGCGTCTGCGGCGGGTTTACTACGTTTTCCAGCTTCGCGCTGGAAACGCATACCCTGCTGCAGGGCGGAAAGCTAATCACAGCGATATGCTATATCTGCCTCAGCGTCGTGCTTTGCGTGTGCGCAACCGCCCTGTCCAGCGCGCTGGCAAAGTAGGTTCAGCCGATCCGTTCAACGGCAAACGGGTTTTCTATATATTAAAGAAATGCCGTCGTTTGGGCAAAATCCAGGAATAATATAATATTTTTTTCGCAAAATTATGCTTGCATATTCAAGTTATGGCATGATATACTCGGCACGGTTAAGAGATGCCGATTGGTGAAACGCGTAAAAACGTTTGGCGGCGTCGGAAAGGAGAAAATGCAAAATGTCTGTTAAGGTCGGGGTGGCGAAAGCCTAACAACAGAATATCGGGCGCAGAACAAAAACCGTTCTCCAGCCGCAGTTCGATCTGCCGGGCAGGATGTAACCGTTGTTCCGTCGCCTCAGCGTAACCTTTCGAAAAACACTGTAGAATTTCTACGGGCACATCGAACAGGTGTGCTCGTTTTCATTTGCATTCAAGCAAACAGGCGGGCGCGTCTGTTGGTAAGCCGTGAAACACAGTCTGAAGAAGGCTGCTGTTCACGGCTGTTTTTATGCCCAAAAACACAAACAACAAAACAATTTGGAGGATTTACTCATGTTTAAGTTTAAAAACTGGTTTCAGTTTTCCACCGCATCCGCAATC
>JBDKTD010000198.1:0-15108 GCA_039680365.1 Clostridiaceae bacterium | reverse complement strand
GGCTGAAATTCCGCGATCTTTTGTATGACGCTGGTTGCTAAAAAGAGCATGATCACGGCCTGAACCAGATGGACGGCGCCCATGATCAAATTAAACCGGCGAAGTTTTTTGAATTTCAATTCCATTTGTATGCCCTCCCTTTCTGGCTCTATCATACTATATTTACAGCGATTTTCGGTGATTATATCACAAATGTTATATGCTAACACAAAACACCGGCGTTTTGCCGGTGTTTTAGCGTTTTTCGCCTCGAAACGATCAGTTGCCGAGTTCGATGCTGATCGACGTGAACGTATCCAGCAGGTCTTCCACGGCGAGCGCGCGCTTCTGTTCGTCGGAGCGGTCGATGACCGTTTCACCGCGGTGCATCATCACGAGGCGGTCGCCGTAGGCAACGGCGTATCGCAGGTTATGCGTCACCATCACGGTGGTCAGGTTCCGCTTCTGCACGAGGTCGTTCGTCAGTTCCATAATGGTTTCGGAGGACTTCGGGTCGAGCGCCGCGGTATGCTCGTCTAAAATCAGGAGGCGGATATCGCTCATGGTGGCGATTACGAGCGCCAGCGCCTGCCGCTGCCCGCCGGAAAGCGTGCCAACCAGCGTGTCGAGCCGGTTTTCCAGCCCCATGCCGCACTGGCTTAACAGCGCGCGGTAATGCTCCCGCCTGCTCCTGGAAACGCCGCGCCCCAGCCCGTAAGGCTTGCCTTTGTTATCCGCCAGCGCGAGGTTTTCGAGAATCGTCAGATGCGAGCAGGTGCCCGCCTTGGGGTCCTGAAACACGCGCCCGATCCAAGCCGCACGCTTGACGGCGGAAACAGCGGTGATATCCCGCCCGTCGAACACGATTTTGCCAGAGTCGGGGCGCATTGTGCCGCAGACGAGGTTGAGCAGCGTGGTCTTTCCGCTGCCGTTGGAGCCGATCACGCTCACGAACTGCCCTTCGGCAACGCCGAACGAAAAGCCCGAAAACAGGCGCAGTTCATCCGGCGAGCCGGTGTTGAACGTGGTTTGAATGTTGTTGAGTTCAAGCAGCATGGCTCTGCCTCCTATTAAACAACATCTTGACCAGCGGTTTCTCCCCCGCGATCAGCGCCAGAACGAACAGCGCCGCCATCAGGAGCTTGAGATACTCTGTGGGAAGCCCAAGCGCCAACGCAACGGAGAGGCAGGCTTTGTACCCAATACTGCCGAACACCACCGCCGTGGTCGGGCGGATGCGTTTCAAGCCCTTGAACAGGCTTAATCCGATGATGACCGAAGCCAGCCCCAGCACGACCATACCCGTGCCCATCTGCTGGTCGGCTGAGCCTTTCGCCTGCGCGATGACCGCGCCGGAAAGCGCCGCAAAGCCGTTGCCGAAGGCGAGGCCGAGAATCTTGCTCCGCCCGGGATCGCGGGAAAGCATTGTCACAAACCCCGCGTTGTCACCCGTTGCACGGAGCAGCAGCCCGCTCTTGGTGCGCAAAAACGCGTCCAGCAGGAGCTTGCAGACGATCACGAGCACGAGGCTCACCGCGAGCTGGCGGATATAAAAACCGCCGAGCGTTTCCGGTATCAGCGACGCGGGAAACGCCGAAAAGATGGTCGGCTTGCGGAAGAACGAGGCCACGCTGTTGCCGCCGTTGAACAGAAACAGGATGACGAGGTTGACCGAGAGCAGCGCCGTGAACATTAGAATTCCGCTGAGCAGCGGGCGGATTTTGAGTTTGACATGCAGCACCCCCGTGAGACTGCCAAACCCCGCCCCCGCGAGAAACGCCGCGAGCAGGCAGAGCCAGGGGTTTACGCCGTGGAGAATCAGCACGCCGGAAAGGACCGCCCCCAGCGGCATGGTGCCGTCCACGGACAAGTCGGGAAAATCGAGAATGCTGTACGTCAGGTACACGCCAAAGGCGAGGAGCGCGTACATCAGCCCCTCTTCGAGCGTCACCTTGAATACGTTGAGAATGACTTCCATTGAGGTTAACCTGCTTTCGAAACCTGTTTCTGCATCTGTGCGCTTCTTTGTGCGACCGGAATTGAAATTGAAACTGCGTTCAGGCGCGTCCCGCCCGGTTCCGGCTTAGAAAAGACTTAGCGGAAGGCCGGAAAACCAGCCTTCCGTCTGATGCGCAATTGCTTTGTTGATGCTTTATTCGGCGGCCGTGGTCACGAGCGTCGCCTTGGCGTATGCTTCCGGCAGGGTCATGGCAAACGACGCCAGTACGTCGCTGTTGACGACCGGAACCGCGTCCGTAATGGTCTTGACCGCCATGGTGGAAGCCGCGGCGCCATTCAGCACATCCAGTGCCATTTGGCCTGTCACGCGGCCGAGCGCGAGGTAGTCGAGGCTCACGGAGGCAAGGCAGCCCGCCGTTACCTGCGTCTCTTCCGAACCGTACACCGGCACGTCCGCGGCGTTGGCCTGTTCGAGGAGGATGGCGAGGTTGTTGACCACGTTGTTATCGGTAAAGTTTGTCAGGCAGTCCACCTGCGCGCAGAGGGTTGCCGCCGTCTGCGGGATATCCGCCGCGGATTGTACGCCCTGAGAAACGATCGTAAAGCCGTACTGCGGGGCGAGCTCGTTGAGCGTTTTGAGCTGAGAAACGGAGTTTGCTTCGCTCGTAGTATACAGAACGCCCAGGTTGACTGCGTCCGGCTGGAAGGCGCGGATCATCTCCAGCTGCGCGGAGAGGTCGAGCACGTCGCTGGTTCCGGTGCAGTTGCCGCCCGGCGCGGTCATGTCGTCCACAAGCCCCGCGGCGACGGGGTCGGACACGGCGCAGAAGATCACGGGAATATCCGTGTTAGCCGCGGCGGCGTAGGCGGAGATGGCGGCCGGGGTCGCGATGGCGATGATCAGGTCATACGCTTTAGCGGCCATGTTTTTTGCGATGGTGTCGCAGGTGGCGGAGTCGAAGTTGCCGTTCTGCAGGTCGATTGTGACGTTGGGATCCGCCGAAAGGATTTCCGCAATGCCGTTGTAACAGTTATCCAGCGAAGGGTGGCTGCCGAACTGCAGGACGCCGACGGTGAAGGTTTTTTCGGCGGGCGCTTCTATTGCGGCGTCGGTCGCGGCAGGCGCTTCGGTTGATTCAGGCGCGGTCGTCGCTTCGGGAGCGGCGGAAGATGCGCATCCCGCGAACAGAGCGAGAACGAGAAGGATCGAAAGAACGATGGCCGTAAGTTTCTTCAAATTGTTTTTCATAATGATCTCCTTCATAATTTAAAACCGATATTTTTATTTCGACTGCGAGCTTGGTAAACCATAACTCCGCTTCGCCATCGCCTGCCCGGCAGTATCGCCGGTTGGTAACTCGTGTTTCTCTGCATAAAAAAATCCTGCCCTATCGTTTTTTGATAGGACAGGATGCATTTCTTCCTGCGGTGCCACCTACATTCGCCCGCGTGAACGGACGCTCTTTGCCGCGTACCAACATACGCGCGCCGCTGTAACGTTCGGCTTACGTTCCGTATCGTCCCTTAAGCGGGAGTTAGCGGACCCTCATGAGCCCATTCACCCATCGTTTCGCGGCCGGATTCCCACCATCGCCGGCTCTCTTGACGCCAAATCGTTTGGACTACTCTTCTCAATCACAGGTTTGTCTTGGTGCGTATACTAACATTGGCACAAAGCGATGTCAATACTAATTTGCGAAAAATCGTATCTCATTTTTCCGACGTTCCCGGCAGATTCGCAAAAAACGCCGCGTTTTACAGAATTTCACGCATTACAGATTAAAAGCGAACGTCAGCGCCGATGCGACGATTCCGACCAGAGCGACGATGAGGCTCTTTGAGCTGCCCTTCTTACTGTAAAGAATAGCAAACACCGTGCTCAGCGCAAGCGGAATCATAAGCCCGATCAGCTTTGGCATCTGCGTTCCCGGCTGACCGTTGGCCGTCACCTGCATGACCAGTGTGTCCGGCAAAATGATCATGCCGAGCACGAATAAACACCCGGAAACGATGAGAATCAGTATCATAATGGTCAGTCGTTTTTGATCCGTCATAAACTGTTGTTTTCCCCCTGGCGACGGGTATTCTATCCGCAAACCGGAACCCCGCCGCCCTTACGGCTCCATTATACGCCCCCGGAGCCAGAACGGTACCCAAGGCTGCATGGCTCACGGATGCACGTAACAGACAGTCTGGCTGTCCAAAACGGTAGGTGGAGAACGAAAAAAGCCCACTCCGAAGCGGGCGAAAAAGCAGAAATATGCTTACCCCAGAAAGCCGGAGACGAATTTCATGAGCAGACTGCTGGCGATGTTGGCAAACAGCGTTGAAGTAAACATGCTGGCAAACTGACCGATTACCGCAGCCACGCCGGGGCGGCTCTTCCGTTTCACTTCCCGTTCCAGTTTGTTCAACGCGGCGATCAGCTCCGCAGTGCTTGTCTGCTTTCTGGCTTCGGCAATATCGCGTTCAAGCGCGCGCCAATCAGAATCGGAAAAGTTGTTTACAGTAACGTTCAGTTCAGAATGATCGTGAAATTGATTGCCTTCAATATGAACGTCTCCCATTTCAGTTTATCCTCACATGCGAACGTTCGCCTGCGCGCCGTCACGGAAGACATTGTCCTTGATGTTGATGGTAAAACTCTCCTTGTTGTTCGGTACGCTGAGAATCTCGGCGAACCGCTTCATGACCTGAGTAAGAAATTTTTTATCGTTGAAGATGATGGTATAAGTTAAACCAGCGTTCGTAAGAATATTCAATTTCTGCAATCCTTCACGATTTTTCTTATTTACATACCAGGCAAAAATCCATACACCCATTGCCAATATCATGAAAATGCCTAATCCGGAAAAATCATCAAGAAATCCATAACTATTCTGCGATATTATGATCATAATCAAGCCGCATATGCCCAACAATGCACTCAAAAAAGGAAATGGTCTCGAAGCGACATTCGCTGTCGAAATAATGGATATGTTGCTGATCTGAATGATCGTGTCCGACCATTTGATCATATTGCCTTCAATGGTCATATAATCGGTATTGATTGTACTGCTTGCGTTCTTAACCGCCATAATTCATATCCGCCTTCCTGCATAATTTCCCTTATTTTTATGATACACCGCCAAAAATTCTCTCTCAATGTCGGCCTTTTGCGCTATTGCGCATACCTTGCCGTTTACCATCATATTTTGTCGCTATTGTGTCCATTTCCAGTAGAAGCAGCTGGCCTTCTGCCCGAAGAGACTGCAAAACCCGCCCCTGATTTGATTCGGAATCGGGCAAGTTGGGAGCCTTTTTAAACGGCAATGCGCGTTACGGTTTTTTAATTTTGTTGAGCGCTTCATTGAGCGCGAGCAGTTCCGCGGGTTCCAGATGCTTGCCCGCCATTTTGATTGCCCGCTCAACGGAGAGGCCGTAGGCCATTTTTCGCATCTGCTCGTTGAGTGTAAATCCTCTGCCGCCAAGGCCGCTCATGGCCGATTCTATCATCGCTTCCATCAGCGCGCGCCCCTGCTCGGTCGCCATGATATCCCCGATTCGATCGCGGATGGAAAAGTACCCCTCCGGATAGGCGAGCGCAACGGTTTTGCCGTCCCTGTCCGCCCAGCTTGAAACGACGCCGGGCGCGGTGTCCAGCGAATATGCGGGGTTCGGCTTGCCGACACGCCGGAACACCGCCTTGTCCTCGCAGGTTCCCGCGCGGACAAGGATGCGCGTTCTGCCGTGCTTTTTGAGCGGAACGTCAAATACAAACACCTTGTCCGCTTCAATTGCATTGGCGATGCGGCCGCCGATAAACAGCTCCACACGGGGCTGGTTGGAGTACACCGTTACGCGCGCGCTTTCACCGGGGCGGTCGAAGTACCGCTTACCCGCAATATGAACGAACGGGTCGCCCGACCACCACGCCTTATAAACGTAAAAACCGTCTTTTCGCGTCCTGCGATCGTAGGTTACAAGCCCCTTGTTATTGCGCCCACTGACGCCGCCTTCGTCACGAATGTCGGAAGCAAAGTCGAACATGTTCCAAACGTACGTGCTCCAAAGATACGATCGTTCGCTGATGACGCGGAGCATACGTTCATGATAATACGCCTGGTATTCCTCCGAATAGTCGCCCATCTTCGGCGCATCCGTATGCCACCGCAGAATACCTTCCGCGCCGTATTCCGAAAGCCCAAGGCAGGTTTTGGGGTGCGCCTTATGGAACGCGTCCAGCCACGGCGCGTTGTTCTCAACATCCGCGCCATACCAGCCGAAATAGTGGTTGTAAGAGAGGATATCCGGTATTTCCAGCAGCGGGCTGTCGGTTTCCAGCATCGAGAGGCAGGCCATCGCCGTTGGCCGCGATGGATCCAGCGCATGGCAGAGCGCGTTGAGCGCGCGGTGGTTTTCCAGCAAATCCTCCGATTCGCCGCCAATGGTAATTTCGTTTGAAATTCCCCAGCACACGATGCTCGGGTGGTTCCAATTCTGTTTGACGAGCTCCGTCATCTGCGTAATCGTATTCTCTCTGCCAAGCGGCATGTGGCGCGAAATATACGGTATCTCCGCCCAGACTACCATGCCCAGCTTATCGCAAAGATCGAGAAAAAATTGGCTGTGCTGGTAGTGCGCAAGGCGGATCGTATTTACGCCCATTTCGCGAATCATCGCAATATCCTCGCGCTGATCCCGCTGCGTAATCGCCCAGCCCTTGTTCAAGCGGTCCTGATGGCGCGCAACCCCGCGCAGCGGATACGGTTTTCCGTTCAGAAAGAATCCCCGCTCCGGATCGATGGTGAAGCGCCGGATTCCAACGAACGTTTGAACGCCGTCCAACACCTCGCCGTCTTCGGTCAGTTCGGCGCGCACGGTGTAGAGATACGGGTTCGCAAGGCCTTCCCAGAGCCGGGGACCGTCGAGATTGAGCGAGAGCGAAACGCGCTCCTCCGCTCCGGCTTCGCCCCGCGCCGCCACCTTGCCGGACACCTCCAGCAGCGTCACCAGCACGCGCTGGCCCAACTTCGGGTTTGTAACCAAAACTTCCACGGCAACCGACGCGTGAACATTGTCCTCGTCGAGCAGCGGCGTTGCATGCAAGCCTTCGCTCCCGTCGTCGTCCAGCGAAATATGACTCTCTCCAACGGCAATCAGGCTTGCGCCCCGGTACAACCCGCCAAAGAAGGTAAAATCCGCAAACTGCGGGTAAACGCGCTCGTTTTCGCCGTTGTCCACAAGCAGAGTCAACGTATCCCGCCCGGTCAGGCGGCCGGTAAGCTCCGCGCGAAACGCCGAAAAGCCGCCTTCGTGACGCGCAATGGATACCCCGTTGAGGATCACCTCCACGCTCATGGCGGCGGCGGGAATCTCCAAATACACCCGTTTGCATTCCGCGGGAACCGTTTTGGGCAGGGCGCGCTCATAGCGCGCGGTTCCGCGCAGGTAGTCGTTTCCGCCGTCCTGGCCGTCGCAATTATTCCATGTGTGCGGCAAGCGTACCCGCTTCGCTTTTCTTGCTCCCGGGGCAAGGAAACGCCAGCCGCGGCTGAGATCGAGTGTCATTCGCATGGTGTCCGCTCCTTTGGGCCGCCTTTGCCCGCGCGCTCAGTCTTCCGCATCGGCTGTGCCGACCAGAGAAGTGTTGTTTCGTCCAAGGCGTTCCTCTGTCCATTTGCTGTTTCCGCGCTCAGTCTTCCGCGTCGGCTGTGCCGACCAGATCGACATTGTTTCGCCCAAGCCGTTCCTCTGTCCAATTGCTGTTTCCGCGCTCAGTCTTCCGCATCGGCTGTGCCGACCAGATCAACATTGTTTCGTCCAAGGCGTTCCTCCATGTCCGCAACGGCTTTGCGGTCGAGGTTATACACAAACCGCAGGAAAAGGAACATCAGCGTCAGTCCGCCGGCAAACACAAAACCGATCATCACGCGGATGTTGTTTGCCACCGCAAACGTCTGTTGCGCGCCGTTTTCGCTGACATACCCGGTCAGCAGCAGTAAAAACGCAATGATGGAAGCGCCAAACCCCTGCGCAAGTTTGCGCCCCAGCGAGTAGGTGGCGTACACCGTGCCTTCCTCGCGCCGCCCGGTCTGCAGTTCCTGGTAGTCGATGCAGTCCGCAACCATCGCCCAGCCGACCATGGTAAACACCGCAAGCGAAAACGAAATCAAAACGCTCAGCGTTACCCAAAGCGCGAGCCCGCCCGCGGTCGGCTGAATGGGCAGCAGCGCCATGAGCAGCGCCGCGGCAATGCCAACCAAGAGCGGATATGTCGAGGCTTCCTTTTTACCAAAGCGCGCAACGATGGGCTTGATAAACGGAATGCTGATAAACAGCGGCAAGTATGAAATAAAGCCGAACACGCCGGAAAGCTGTGCATTTTTAAAGAAGCTCTGGAAGAGAATCTGAATGGCGCTGTTGAGGCCGGTCATCATCACGAGGCTAGCCATGGCGGCGATAGTCGTGCCCATCGCCGCGCGGTTCTTTAAAAATCCGCCGACGGATTTAAAGTAATTGTACTTTTCGCGTTGGACTTCCGGTTCCTTTGCCGTCACCCGCTCGGTGGTGCCGCGCAGCAGGATTTGGAACGAAAAGAACGCCGCAACGCCAAGAATCAGCGCAACCACGAACAGCCGCCCGCCAAGCAGATTGTTCTGCTTGTCGTAGCAGAAAATCGGCAGCAGCAGCGTAATGAGAATCACCGCCGCAAACGCGCCCATGGAGCGGAACGTCGAGAGCTGCGCGCGCTCGGTGGGGTCCGCCGTGATGGCGGCGTTCATCGCGCCGTACGGCACGTTGACGATGGTATACGCCATGTCCCAGGTCAGGTAACCCGCCACGCAGACCAGTATCTTGACCCAGTGCGGCGCGGAAGGAATCGGCAGAAAGCACATTGCCCCCGAGACGATCAATAAGAACGAGCCAAAGAAGATATAGCTCTTGAATTTGCCTCGCTTTCCAGGCTTGAGGGAATCCATCAGCCCGCCCATGATCGGGTCGTTGATGCCGTCCCAAATCTTGAGCAGCAGTATAATCACGCCCCATGTCGTCAGGCTCAAGCCGATATACTGCGTGTAAAACAGCATCAGGTAGGAGTTGAGCGCAAAGCTCAGGTTGCAGCCGAAATCCCCCATTGCGTAGGCCCAACGGTCGCGCGCGCCGAACGGCCGCAGCTGGCTTTTTGCCGGAGACGAAGAGTCCATGGATCCATCCTCCCAGTATTACGTTTTGTATTCGAACCAACCCGCGGCACACGCTTTGAAAAACGGGAATCATCCCATTTAAAAGCGCCGTCGGGCGAGTGCGTTTTCACTTCATACTGCTATTTGCAGGGGTAACGGAAGATTGCTTCTTTCAGAACCGCGATTGCGTGAGAAATGGTCTTTAACGCTATTTGATTTAACGCGCCTTGCGTTTATTCTATTCTTCGCGCATGGCCGCCGTCAATCGATCCGGCGCCGGATACTGTATTTTTACGTAGATTTTACATTTATGCCGCGTGCGTTACTGCTCCAAACTGCCTGACGTTTTTACCCGCTTTGTCGGTAAGGCAAGCCTCATACGGCTTTTATCGAGCCTGCGCGGCAAACGGTGACGTACTCGATCTGGTCTGCGCGGTATGTTTGAAAAAACATTCTTGCGTAATGATGTGCCGTACGGTATGATATGGCCGGTGGCTAAGCCACGATCGTTTCTTGTAAACGTATCGATGATACGATTGGAGGATGTCCATGAAGCACGCAACAGCGACATTTGTACCCGAAAGCATCCGCGCGCAGGTCACGCGGGAACTGGAACGCCGTATCTTCTCCGGTGAGCTTGCCGTTGGCGAACGTCTGCCGCCGGAGCGGGATTTGGCCAAGCTGCTGGGCGTGAGCCGGAGCCTCGTCAACCTCGCGATACTCGATTTGGAGAGCATGGGCTTTGTGCGCATCGTGCCCCGGCAGGGCACGTTTGTTGCGGACTATAAAACGCAGAGCACGCCACAGATGCTGCTTTCTCTGATGACCCACGGCGCGGAGGACGCCAACGCGGAGCTCTTTGCCAGCATGATGGAAACGCGCCGCCTGCTGGAAACCGAATGCGCGCGTCTTGTCACCGAAAAAGCCAGCGACGAGGAAATAATAAAACTCTCCGCCCTGCTCGACGATATGCGCGCCGCGCACGAACCCGCGCAGTTTTCCACCGCGAACTTTCGCTTTCACCGCGCCATGCTGGCCGCCAGCGGTAATATCGTATACGCCATGATCTTCCAGTCGTTCGAACAGGTAGTATTGTACTATGTTACAAGCTATTTCACAACGCCGGAGCGCATTTCCCTCTCGATTGAACAGCACGAACAGCTCATGGAAGCCCTGCGCGCAAGGGACGCTCAGCGTGCGCGCATCGATATTGAACGCATCATGGAGGAGGGCATTTCGAACCTCACGCGGATGTTCTCGCCAAAGGAGATTCAGGCGAAAACCCCGCCAAAGCTCCGTATCTAACCCCGGATTCTCGACATACCGCGCATTCTGTTTCGCCTTTCAGCCAACTCTTTTTTTGCCTTGGGCGTGTTTGCCGTTCCGTTATTCAGCCAGCCCCTTACCTTCTGCGTTCTATTAAAACAATAATTGTATCTGAAACAACAAAATATATCGGGAGGCTATTTGTATGAAGCGCAAAGCCAATCTGCCTTTGATCGCCTGGGTCTGCTGCCTTGCGGTCATGTTCGTCTGCATGGCGGTCGCCAACGCATTCCAGACCGACTTCGGCAAAATCGAAGTCACGCGCGGGGCGTATACGACCGATAACGGCGGCGTTATCACCTACAAACTCTACCGCCCGGTAACGGCGACGGCGGAGAACCCCGCGCCCGCTGTGCTCCTTATGCACGGCTACCAGAACGACAAGGACACTTCCAGCTCGTACGCCATGGAGCTTGCGCGGCGCGGCATCGTTGCGCTTTCGATTGACCAATACGGCCACGGCGGAACATCCATCGGCATGCTTGCGCGCGGTTACACGCACCACAAACTGCCCAACTGGGACAAGGCCGTCAACGGCCCCGAGCGCTACCTGCTGATGATGAACTTCAACACCTCGGATTTCTTTACCAACCTTGCGGACGTCCCGGGCGACACGCTGGGGGACACCTCCATGGGCGGGCGCACGATGTTCAGTTACCTCTCCACCCTGCCGTTTGTGGACGCGGACAACATGGGCGTTACCGGGCATTCCATGGGCACGTGGTCGAGCTGGAGCGTTGCCGCCACCGACCCCGCCGTCAAAGCGGTCGTGCTGCAGTGCGGCGAGCTCTTTCCCAAGAGCTACTACGACAGCGAAACGATTCACTTCAATAACGTGCTGCTCATCCAGTCGCGGTACGACGAATTCACGAACTTTCTCGACTACACCAAGTCCGTGCCGGACAACCTAGTCAATACCGAGCTGCGGTACAAGGAGTTTGCGGGTCAGGAAGAACCGATTCAATGGAACACCACCTACGGCTCCTTTGCCGACGGCACCGCGCGGCGCATGGAGCTGATTACCAACGCCAACCACCGGCTGGTCACCATCAACAATCACGCAATCGCAACCGCGCTGGACTGGTTTGAAACTGCGTTCCAGATGGACTTCACCATCGCCTCCGCCAACCAGACCGCGCTCATCAAAGAGACGTTCCTCTTCCTCGGCACGCTGGCCGCGCTGGCTTCCGTGCTGCCGCTGCTGCTGCTGCTGTTGAAAACCAGGTTCTTTGCACCCTGCGCGCAGCCCATACCGAACCGGCCGGAAACGCTGCTGCCGCGTAAAAAATGGTGGGGCGCGGCGCTCACGGCCATCCTCATCAGCGGGCTGTCGTATCCGTTTTTGACCCAGCTTGGCCACGGGCTCGTACCGCTGCCGGAGAACGTCTTCCGCATGACCATTGGCGACGGGGTCATCACCTGGTTTGTGTTTCTGGCTCTCGTTGCATTCTTCATGCTGCATCACTGGTTTAAGCGCGGCGCGGGTAAAAAGATGGGCGCGACTCTCTATGACCTCGGCCTTGCCAGCGAGAGCGCGCCAATGAAGCTCCCTTGGGGCGTCATCGGCAAATCCGCGCTGATTGCGCTGATTCTCGCGGGGTCGGTCTATGTTTGCGTGACAGTGTTTACTCAGCTCTATTCACTCGATTTCCGTTTTGTCTGGCCGCTGCTCAAGCCCTTTACGCTGGAACGCTTCTGGCAGTTCCTGCTCTACCTGCCGTTCTACCTCGTGTTCTTTACCATCAACGGCGGCGCAAAGCTGTATGGCCAGCTGCGGCAAAAGGAGCTCAAGTCTCCGGCGGTAACCCAGCTCGTCTGGTGGCTCAAGGGCAGTCTGGTTATGATCGGCGGCCTGCTGCTCGTCTGCCTGATCGAATATATCCCGTTCCTTTCGGGCGTCGGGCCGGGGATGGACATCCTGTTTTCGTCCACGTTCGGCGGGCCGTTCATCTCGTTTTTAATCGTGATCATCCCGCAGTTCATCCTGTTTTTCTTCCTCTCGACCTACGCGTTCCGCAAGACCGGGCGCGTCTACGTCGGCTCCGCGCTGCTGGCGCTCCTCGCCACATGGGCGGTCACGGCGGGTTCAAGCATGCTGTAAAAATCGACTGACGCCGAAAGAAGCGTTCTCGCTTGCAAGGCCGGTTCTCACGAACCGGCCTTGCGCTTCCTTCGTTTGTTGCGGCCTGCGCAAAAATGCCCTGAATTCCGCGTTGCTGTTGCTCTATTCGCAACATAAGATCAAATAACGCATTGCGCTTTGATTCGCATGCCGATATGATAGGGTCATAGAATCATCCATTTCTCCAGATTTTATGCGGCTTTCCGGCCGTTTTCTCCAGTTTGTTCAACCGTTTTACCGAAAGGGGAACTCCGGCGTATGCTCGACTGCTCCGCCATCCGGCGCTTCAGCGCGGATATTCGAATTTTCACCATCCGCTCGCTCGAACGCGCGGGCTTTGGGCATATCGGCGGGTCGATGTCCATTGCGGACGTGCTGGCCGTGCTCTACGGCGGAATGATGCGCATCGACCCCACGCATCCGGGTTGGGACGGTCGCGATTACCTCGTGCTCAGCAAGGGTCACTGCGGCCCCGCGCTCTATGCCGCCCTCGCGCTGAAAGGGTATTTCCCCATGGACTGGCTCGACACGGTCAACCAGCCCGGTACGCGCCTGCCCAGCCACTGCGACCGGCAGAAGACGCCGGGCATCGATATGACCACCGGCTCGCTGGGGCAGGGGATTTCCGCCGCGGCGGGCATCGCGCTGGGGCTGAAACTGCAAAAGAAGGATAATTTCGTGTTCTGCATCGTTGGCGACGGCGAACTGCAGGAAGGCCAGGTCTGGGAGGCCACCGCCAGCGCCGCGCATCAGAAGCTCGATCGCCTCATCGTGTTTGTGGACGAGAACAAGCGCCAGCTCGACGGCTACCTCTGCGACATCTGCGCGCCTTGCGACCCCGTGGAGAAGTTCCGCTCCTTCGGCTGGAACGCCGAACGCGTCTGCGGCTGGGACTGCGAGGCAATCGAGCGCGCAATCCGCGCGGCACAGGCGGAAGGCGGAACCCCGCACGCCATCGTGCTCGAAACGGAAAAAGGCATCGGCTGCAGCTTTGCCGAGCAAGAGCCGTTTAATCACTATATGGTGATTTCAAAAGAGATGGCGGACGAAGCGGTTGCCGAGATCGAACGGCGGCTGCTCGCGGGTACGTACCCCAAGGGGGAACGCGCATGAACAAGATATATGAGCTCCGTTTTGACGATCAGGACATGCGGGACGCCTACTGCGACGCGCTGATTGCAGCAGGCGAAGAGAACGAGCAGCTTGTCTCCCTCGACTGCGACCTCGCCAACTCCATGGGCACGGCGCGGTTTAAAAAGCGCTTCCCGGAGCGCGCGTTCGATTTGGGCATTATGGAAGCCAACGCCTGCTCGATGGCGGCGGGGCTGAGCGTGGTCGGGTTCGTGCCGTTCGTGCACTCGTTTGCAACATTCGCCAGCCGCCGTATCCTCGACCAGATCTTCCTCTCCTGCGCCTACGCGGGGCTGAACGTCAAGATCATCGGCGGGGACGCGGGCGTGAGCGCGGCGGTCAACGGCGGCACGCATATGGCGTTTGAGGATTTTGGAGCGCTGCGGAGCATCCCGCACATTCGTCTCTTTGAGCCCACGGACAACACGATGGTTAAGGCGCTGATTCCGCAGATTGCAGCGAGTTATGGAGTGGACTACGTACGCATGCCGCGCAGAAAAGTCGTAAAAATCTACGACTCCGGCGAAACCTTCATCCCCGGCAAAGCGAAGCTCCTGCGCGAAGGTATAGACGTTACCCTGATCGCCTCCGGCATTCTTGTGGCGGAAGCGCTCAAAGCGACGGAACTGCTCGCGGCGTGCGGCGTTCAGGCGCGGGTTGTGGACATGTTTACCATTAAGCCCGTCGACATCGACTGCGTTCGGGCGTGCGCCGAAAAGACCGGCTGCGTGGTCACCGCCGAAAACCACAGCATCATCGGGGGCCTCGGCAGCGCGGTGGCGGAGGCGTTGGGCGAGACGCGCCCCGTTCCCATGGAGCGCATCGGAATTAAAGAATCCTTCGGCGAGGTCGGCTCGCAGGATTACCTGATGGATCGCTTCGGGCTAAGGGCGGAAAACATCCTGCAGACGGCTATCCGCGTCATCGAACGGAAGAAGAACAGCAATTAAACACAACGCCACGAGCGGCGCACGGAGGTTAAAAGTATATGAGCATCCAACGGTTAAAACCCTATATCAACGGCGCGTTTGTCGAAAGCAAAACGGCAAAGTACATGCCCGTTTACGACCCCAGCACGGGCGAAACCATTGCGGAAACGCCCTGCTGCACGGTGGACGAAGTCAACGCCGCCGTCGCCGCGGCAAAAGCCGCCTTCCCCGCCTGGTCGGATACGCCCTGCGCCAAGCGCGTGGAAGTGCTCTACCGCTTCCGCGACCTCTTGACGAGCCATATGGACGAGCTGACCCATATCCTCTGCCGCGAAAACGGCAAAAACTGGGACGAGGCGCGCGGCGACCTGCTCAAAGTCAAGGAACCGGTCGAAGTCGCCATCGGCGCGCCGTCCATGCTGATGGGCGAATCGCTGATGAACGTCACCTCCGGCTTTGATTCCACGCTCTACCGCGAACCGCTGGGCGTGTTTGT
>JBDKTD010000006.1:0-9716 GCA_039680365.1 Clostridiaceae bacterium | reverse complement strand
CGAAGGATAATCGAAGCAACATGGATCGTTACCCGATACTCGACAACATCAACTCGCCGGAGGACGTCAAAAAACTGCCGGAAGGCCAGCTGCCCGTCCTCGCGGCGCAAATTCGGCAATACATGATCGAAAACGTCGCGCGCTGCGGGGGGCACCTCGCCTCCAGCCTTGGCGCGGTGGAGCTCACCATTGCGCTGCACCGGGCGTTTTCCAGCCCGACGGACGAAATAGTATTCGACGTAGGGCATCAGTCCTACGCGCATAAAATGCTGACCGGGCGGCGAGAGGCTTTCTGCACGCTCCGGCAGGAGAACGGCCTCAGTGGTTTTCCCAAGCGGGAGGAGAGCGAGCACGACCCGTTCAACACCGGGCACGCGAGCACCTCTATTTCCGCGGCGCTCGGTTTGGCGCGCGCAAAACGCCTGCTCGGGCAGGAAGGCGCGGTTGTCGCGTTGGTTGGCGACGGCGCGCTCACGGGCGGGCTTGCGTTTGAAGGGCTGAACGACGCCGGGCAGGCGGACGTTCCGCTTATCGTGATACTCAACGACAACGAAATGTCGATCTCCGAGAACGTCGGCGCGCTGCACCGGATGCTTGTGAACATGCGCGTCAGCCCGGGGTACGTGCGCTTCAAGCGGTTTCTGGTTCGCGTGCTGGATACCGGTATCCTCGGGCGCTGGCTCTCGCATCATATGGAAAACCTCAAAAACCGCATTAAGAGCTTTTTAATGCCGAAGCGCCTCTTTGAGGACATGGGCTTTCTCTATCTCGGCCCCATCGACGGGCACGATATCTCCGCGCTGACAAAGATGTTCCGCAGAGCGAAGGAACTTAAGGTTCCGGTCATCGTCCATTGCCTGACGCAAAAAGGCAAGGGCTATGCGTTTTCAGAGCGGAATCCGGAAAAGTACCATGGCGTCGCGCCGTTTTCCATCGACACGGGCGATATCGAGCCGATGCTGAAGAAGAGCAACTCCAGCGTATTCGGCCAAACGATGATCGAACTGGCCGAAAAGGACCCGCTGGTCGTTGCCGTTTCGGCGGCAATGCCCATCGGCACAGGGCTGACGGAGTTTGCAACGCGCTTTCCGGAGCGGTTCTTCGACGTCGGAATTGCCGAAGAGCACGCTCTGACCATGGCGGCGGGGATGGCGAGCGGCGGCCTCAAGCCGGTAGTCGCGATTTACTCGACGTTTTTGCAGCGCGGCTACGATCAGATTCTGCACGATATCTGCCTGCAGAAGCTCCCCGTCGTGCTCGCGGTTGACCGCGCGGGACTGGTCGGCGAGGATGGTGAAACGCATCAGGGTCTGTTCGACGCTTCCTTCCTCTTCGACATGCCAAATATGACGATCTACTCTCCCGCTACCCAGCAGGAGCTCGTGCATATGCTTCGCCTTGCCGTAGAGCGCGGCGAACCCGCTGCGGTGCGCTATCCGCGCGGGAGCCTCATGTTGGCGGTTTCCAGCGTGCCCGTGGAAAAGGG
Organism: Clostridiaceae bacterium; assembly: GCA_039680365.1. Taxonomy (GTDB): domain Bacteria; phylum Bacillota; class Clostridia; order Christensenellales; family CAG-138; genus UBA7703. The sequence goes on along the minus strand of JBDKTD010000006.1, from coordinate 8,230 downwards.
CAAATGGGAAATCATAGAACCGATTGCGGATAAGACCGTTATCGCCACCGGCGCGATGGTCTCCCTGGCGCTCCCCGTTGCGCGCAAGCTCGGCGCGGGGCTGATCAACGCAAGAACCTTCCGCCCGCTGGATGAAGGAACGCTGCAGGCGGTGAAGGAGAAGGCAAAGCTCGTCGTTGTCATGGAGGAAGGCGTGGACTGCCTCGGCCTTGCGGTGACGGCGGCGGTTGCGCCCGGTCCGGTCGTCCGCATGAATGTTTCCTGTATGGAACCCATTACGCACGCAACGGTGAACAGCCAGCGGGAGCGCTGCGGTCTGACCGCCTGCGCGCTGGAACAGGCGCTGACGGGGAGAACGGTATGAAAACACGGCTGGACGTCGCCCTCTTTGAACAGAATCTTGCCAAGAGCCGTGAGCATGCGCGTGCGCTGATTATGGCGGGGCAAGTCTATATCGACGGCGTCAAAGCCGAAAAAGCGGGACAGTTTGTTACCGAAACCGCCGCGCTGAGCGTACGCGGCGAAAAATGCCCGTTTGTCAGCCGGGGTGGATACAAACTGCAGAAGGCGATGGAGGACTTTCCCATTTCGCTGGAAAACGCGGTGTCGGCGGACATCGGCGCTTCCACCGGCGGGTTTACGGACTGCATGCTGCAGCACGGCGCAAAAAAAGTGTATGCCATCGACGTAGGATACGGCCAGCTCGACTGGTCGCTGCGCAGCGACGAGCGCGTTATGGTGCTGGAGCGCACGAACGCGCGGTTTATGGAACCCGCGTGGTTTCATGAGCCGCTCGATTTTGCTTCCATCGACGTTTCGTTCATCTCGCTTGATAAAATCCTGCCGCCGCTGTTTGCGTGCCTGCGCGATGGCGGCGAGGTGGTCGCTCTCGTCAAGCCACAGTTCGAAGCGGGGCGGAACAAAGTTGGCAAAAACGGCGTGGTAACGGAAGAAGAAACGCATCTTGAAGTCGTCGAACGGACGATTGCCGTGGCGCTTTCCGCGGGATTTTGCGTAAACGGGCTTTCGTATTCACCCATTAAGGGACCGAAAGGGAATATTGAATTTTTACTCTATTTGCAAAAATGTATAGATGTAACAACGCCAACCTCAAAAGTTGACCATAACAAAGCCATTTCCGTTGTGCGCCTTGCGCACGAAGCCTGTATATAAGGAATACATATTCATAAATACTCTTGTATTTTTATGTATTGCGCTGTATAATGCCAATATATTATTTATTTTGGGGTAGTTTCCATGATGATCGGCTTTGCCGGAAACATAGAAAAAGCTGGCATTGCCGAAGTCCGTTCCGCGCTGATGGCTCAGGCCGCGCGCCTGGGTTGCGAATGCCTTGCGTTCGACAGTGTGGATGCGGTGCGGCTGACTCGGCATGCGCCGGATTTGCTGGTTGTCATCGGCGGGGACGGTTCGCTTTTACGGTTTGCATCCGTCGCCGCGGGGCGCGATCTGCCAATCCTCGGCGTGAACCTTGGCCGGATCGGTTTTTTAAGCGAAATTGCCGCTGACGAATTCGAACAGTCTCTGATGCGAATTCAAAAGGGCGATTACCGCCTGGAACAGCGCATGATGCTTCGTTGCCGTGTCAACGACGGCGAGTGCTGGCACTGTCTCAACGACATACTGGTCTTCAAGCAGTCGTTTTCCGGAACCATTCAGGTAGGTCTGGTCTGCGACGGGCAGGAAGTTGGAACCGTCTTCTGCGACGGCATCATCGCTTCCACGCCGACCGGTTCCACAGCCTACAACCTCTCCGCGGGCGGCCCCGTGGTGACGCAGAATATGGACGCCATCGTGGTCACTCCCGTTTGCTCGCATACCCTGCACGTGCGCCCCGTCGTTTCCTCGGCCTGCTCGGTCTGGTCGTTTGAGGTCAATGAAACGGGCTTTGTCGCGGGCGACGGAATCCGCCTCAGCGAAGTGCATCCCGACGACCGGATCGAAGTGACCAAGTCCGACCGGATCGTCAAGTTTATCCGTTTTTCGGAACAGAACGTTTTCGAGCTCATTCAAAGAAAACTGTCTTAAGAAAGCTGCCCTAAGAAAGATGCCCTAAGAAAGATGCCCTAAGGAAGCTTTCCTAAGAACCTGTTTTAAGAAAACTGTCCTAAGAAAACTTTCCAAGGAAAGATACTCAAAAAAAGCTGTCACGTTAAAATTGCCCTGTGAATATTGTTTGCAGAATGCTGTCCTGAACCGCGTTAAGCGACAGCCGGATCAATCGGACCATTCAAACCAGATTACCAACGAACAACCGCCACATTTAAAACGTACCGAAGGAGCGCCGCTTTCCGTCCCGAATGGAGGAAGTCCGGCGCGGTCAACCAACGAAAGACACCCGCTCTCATTATTTTTTATGTATTGGGGATAGCATCATGAAGGCAAAACGTCATGACATGATTTCCAAGCTGATCGCTTCGGAAAACATTGAAACGCAGGAGGAACTCGCGGGGAAACTGCGGGATCACGGATTCTCCGTCACCCAGGCTACCGTCTCGCGGGATATCAAGGAACTCCGGCTGATCAAGGTGCTCACGCCGGAAGGCCGGTATCGTGATGCAACCGTGGAAAAAGCCGAAGCCGACCTGCAGGAGCGGTTTATCCGCATGTTCAGTAACTGCGTGCTTTCGGTCACCAGCGCGGGCAATATGATCGTCATCAAAACCATCGCTGGCAGCGCGCCCGCCGCGGCGGAAGCGGTCGATTCGCTCAAGTGGCCGGATATTCTCGGCTCCATCGCGGGCGACAATACGATTTTTATCGCCGTGCGGGACAGCAAGAGCGTTGGCGATATCATCAAGAAGTTCCAAAAAATGCTCAAATAGCCAGGCCTATCCGTTTCGTGCTTGCGGCTGGCGCAAAAGGATGCTTGCGCATTGTGCGGGCGGTTTCGTTTTGGTATTTCATTGATTATTGGGTGCGCAAACAGGAGGGCGTCTTTTTTGCTCAAGCAACTTTCGATCAACAACGTGGCGCTGATCGACCGGCAACTCATTGAATTCTTCAACGGATTTTCCGTGATGACGGGCGAAACCGGCGCTGGAAAGTCCATTATTATTGAAGCGCTCAATTTCGTGCTGGGCGAACGCGCGAGCCGCGAGCTGGTAAAATCCGGCGAGCAGAAGGCGAGCGTGGAGGCGCTTTTTGTTTTGCGGACAGATGACCCTGTCTATGAAGTGCTCACCGAGCAGGGAATCGACTGTGAGGAAGGCGAGCTCACCATCTACCGCGAGTTTACGCTGGCGGGTAAAAACGTCTGCCGTGCCAACGGGACAATGATCTCCGCGGGCGTGCTCAAGGAGATTGGCGACGCGCTGGTGGATATCCACGGCCAGCACGCGCATCAGTCGCTGCTCAATCCGAAAAAACACATCGAACTGCTCGACCGTTTCGCGGGCAGGGACGCGCTGGAACTGAAGGCGCGCGTTGCCGAAGCCTATCAAAAAGCGAACGAGGCACGGCGGCAGCTCAACGCCGCGCAGTTCAACGAGCAGGAGCGCGCACGGAAATGCGACCTGCTGGAGTACCAGATCAACGAAATTGACGGCGCAAAGCTGGAAAACGGGGAAGAAGAGCGACTGGAAGAGCAGCGGGGGCTGCTGCAGAACGCGCAGGCGGTTATGGAAGGCCTGGAAGGCGCGGGGAGCGCGCTCTCCGGCGACGGCTCCGAAAGCAGCGGCGCGCTGGACGCGCTGAGCGTCTGCCTGCGGCTAATCGACGGCATTTCGCGCTTCCGCGGCGAATACGCCCAGCTAGCGGAAAAACTGCACGCGCTGTATTACGAATTGGAGGACGCGGCGTATACGCTGCGCGATTATCGCAACGATTTCTCCTTTGAACCGGGTATGCTGGACGAAATCGAGTCCCGGCTCGATCTGATTTCGTCGCTCAAGCGCAAGTATGGAAAGAACATTGCCGAGATTCTTGCCTTCCGCGAGAAAAGCGCAAAGGAACTGGAACTCATCAGCACTGCCGAGGAGCGCAAAGAACAGCTCCAGCAGGAGTATGATTCCTCCAAGCGCGTTTACGAAACCTTAGCCGAGGAGCTTTCCGAACTGCGCCAACAAGCGGCAATCCGTCTGCGGGAGCGCATCCTGCCGGAACTGAACGACCTCGGCATGCCGCACGCTGCGTTTGAAGCTGCGTTTGAGCGGCTGAACGGGGAACTGCCCGGTGCAAACGGAATCGACGGCGTGGAGTTTTTACTTTCGACCAACCGCGGCGAGCCGGTCAAGCCGCTTGCCAAGGTGGCGTCCGGCGGCGAACTTTCACGCATCATGCTTTCATTCAAATCCGTACTGGCGGATCTCGACGGCATCCCGACCATGGTGTTCGACGAAATCGACAGCGGCATTAGCGGGCAGATGGGCACCGCCGTAGCGGTTAAAATGCGCCAAATAGCGAACAACCGCCAAGTGCTCTGCATTACGCATCTGCCGCAGATTGCGGCTTATGCCAACTGGCAGTATGTCGTTTATAAAGAAGAAACAGGCGATAAAACGCGTTCCAACGCGCGCCTGCTGAACGAAAACGAACGCGCCGCTGAGATTGCGCGCATCATGAGCGGGAACGCCTTCGATGCGGTCGCGCTGGAACACGCGCAGCGGCTCATCGACACCGCCAACGCGTCCGTTCGTCAGAATCGGTAGCGCGTTGTTGCATCACCGCCCGATCGGCGGCGTTATGTCGAAAGAGACGATTGGGAATTCTTTCGGTTACCTTGGCAACTGCGGGAGCAAGCATGAAAAAAAGTCTGTTGATCGCGAGCAACAACATCGCCGACGCGAAAGGGATTGAAGCCGTCTTTCAGCCGCTGGAAGATATCCGGCTTCTGCCAAGCGTCTTTACCGGGCGGGACGCGATTGATACGATTTTTGCGCGGGACGTCGATATTCTGATTCTCGATCTGTTTTTGCATGATCTCGACGGCATCAGTGTTCTGGACTTCATTGGCAAACTCAGCGAGGATCGCCGTCCGCTCGTCTTTGTGACCACCGCGCTGGCGGACGACCGCCTGCTGCAGGTGATTAAGGACCGCGTGGTCTACTGCTTCACAAAACCGCTGAAGTACGAAATCGTCCAGCTCCGCGTACTGGAGTTTTTGCGCATGTATGAGCGCGAAACCGAAAAAGCGGACGATATGCTGGATATTCTCGAAAGCCAGATCGCTTCCGGCATCCGCGCCATCGGCGTGCCCGCGCACCTGAAAGGGTACTATTATCTGCGCGACGCCATCCGCATCTACGCCATGAGCGAATCTCCCGTGGATTTGAGCATCACAAACGACATCTATCCCACCGTGGCAAAAATTTACAACACGCGCCCGCCGCTTGTGGAACACGCCATGCGCAGCGCAATCGAAATCGCCTGGACGCGCGGCAATACCGAAACCATTCGCGACTACCTGGGCTATACCAGCGGCGATTACAAGGGCAAACCCAGCAATCTTGAATTTGTGGCGATGATGGCGCAGCGAGCGCTGACCTACTTAAAAAAGGTGCCGTAAGCGCGTTTCTGCTCCGCCGGGGAATCCCGCGCGGGGCGTTTTTTTATGTGACTGGATCACACGCGGTTTGATTGACGCGAACTGGTTTTCAGCGTAAACTGAATTTATGTGAGGTGACTGATATGGAACAGAAAAATGAGTTGAAAAAACGCGCGATCGTCATCGTGCTCGACAGCGTAGGCATCGGCGAACAGCCGGATGCGGCGGAATTCGGGGACGTGGGCTCGCATACGCTCGGAAATATTCAAAAGGTGCGCGGACATCTCGAACTGCCGAACATGAAGGCGCTGGGACTTGCCGCCATAGCGGACAGCAAGCTCGCATCCTATACCGGCAAACTTACCGGAAGCTACGGCAAGTGTGCCGAACTCACCAAAGCCAAGGACACCACCTGCGGCCATTGGGAAATGATGGGCCTTCCGCTCAAGCAGGCGTTTAAGACCTATCCGGAAGGCTTTCCGCGCAAGCTGCTCGAAGAGTTTGAGCAAAAAATCGGACGCGGGACGCTCGGCAACACCGTCGCCAGCGGCACAACCATCATCAACGAACTGGGGGACGAGCACGTCCGCACCGGCAAACCCATCGTGTATACCTCGGCGGACAGCGTGTTCCAGATTGCGGCGCACGAAGGCGTGATTCCGCTGGAAGAGCAGTACCGCATCTGTGAAATCGCGCGCGAACTGCTCAACGACGAAAGCTACCTTGTCGGCCGCGTGATCGCGCGCCCGTTTACGGGGGCAAACGGCGTTTACACCCGCACGGAGAACCGCAAAGATTATGCGGTCGAGCCGTTTACGGATACGGTGCTCGACGCGCTGGTCAAGCGGAATCTGCCAGTGGTCGGCATCGGTAAAATCGAGGATATCTTCTGCCACCGCGGCGTGAGCATTGTGGATCACACCAAGAACAACCATACCGGTACGGAAGCGACCATCCGCTTTATCGAAGAAGGTACGGGCAGCTTTATCTTCAGTAACCTCGTGGATTTCGACATGCTTTTCGGCCACCGCAACGACGTGGAAGGCTACGCCAAGGCACTGGAAACATTCGATTCCGCTCTGCCGCGCATTCTTGCCGCCATGAAGGAAGGCGATATTCTGATGATCACCGCCGACCATGGGTGCGACCCCACCACGCCAAGCACGGATCACTCGCGGGAGTATATTCCGCTTCTCGTTACCGGCGCGCATGTGAAGTCCGGCGTCAACCTTGGCACTCGAAAGACGTTTGCGGATATCGGCGCCACGGTGCTGGACTATCTGGCGGGAGAAAAATGGAACGTCGGCACGTCGTTTTTACCTGAAGTGAGCGAGGGTTGAGCGCATGCATCCTGTGATCGAAGAAGCGGTAACAAAACTGGCTCCTCTCTGCGGGGAAAACTGCAAGATCGGCCTGATTCTCGGTTCCGGCCTCGGCGGATACGCCGAACGCCTAGAGAACATCCGTACGTTGAGCTATTCGGATATCGAAGGATTTCCGCAGTCGCATGTGCCGGGACATAAGGGGCGGTTCGTCGTTGGCGAACTGTTCGGCAAGACCGTCATCTGCATGCAGGGTCGAGTGCACTATTACGAAGGCTATCCGCAGAGCGAGCTTGCGCTGAGCATTCGCGTAATGAGAAGCCTTGGCGTTGAAAAGCTGCTGCTGACCAACGCTTCCGGCGGTGTGAACCTTTCGTTTTCGCCGGGAGATTTGATGCTGATTTCCGACCACATCAACTTTTCCGGTTCCAACCCGCTGATCGGGCCGAACGACGACTCCTTCGGCACGCGCTTTCCCGACCAGGGGAACGTCTACGATAAGCAGCTCCGCGCCGAAGTGCGAAAAGTCGCGGCGCAGGAGGGGATTGCGCTGCGGGAAGGCGTCTACATGATGTTCTCGGGGCCAACGTTCGAGTCCCCTGCGGAAATCGTAATGGCGCGCACCGTTGGCGCTTCCGCCGTCGGTATGTCCACCGTGCCGGAAGCGATTGCGGCGCGGCACTGCGGCATCAAGACCATCGGAATATCGCTGATAACGAACATGGCGGCAGGCATTCTCGACCAAACCCTGACGCATGAGGAAGTGCAGGAGGCGGCTTCCGCCGCTTCGGAAAAGTTTACGAGGTTGGTAGACCGCATTGTAAAGGACGTATTTTAGGAGCGTTTGCGCGCCAAGCGCCCGGATGAAGCGTCCGGGCGCTTCTTTATACGCCAAACAGAAAACGTGCGGTTTTCTATGCGGTTTCAGTTAAAAAGCGTCAAGAATTTGTATAGAACGCAACAACTTCTGCAAAGCGTTGATTAAGCTTGCTTGTTTAATCGCGGCTGGCTTATAATGAAAAAAAGCGACAAGGAGGACTACGATTTTGATTGGAGTCATATTCGGCGAAAAAGGCACGGGCAAAACCAAGCAGATTCTCGAAATGGCGAATAAATCCGTCCATACTGCCAAGGGAAACATCATCTTCATCGACGACGACAACGGCTATATGTACGACCTATCCACGAAAGCTCGCTTCATTAACGCGTCGGAATACGGCATCACAACCCCGAAGATGCTTTACGGATTCCTCTGCGGTCTTGCGGCGGGCGATTTTGATCTTGAGACGATCTATATCGACGGACTGCTCAGCATTATCCATCATTCGCTGGATACGCTCGAGGGGCTGTTTACGGAACTCAAGCAATTTTCCGACAAGTATTCCGTCAACGTTATCATGAG
>JBDKTD010000329.1:0-6990 GCA_039680365.1 Clostridiaceae bacterium | reverse complement strand
AGAAGGCCGTTGCTCTATCCAACTGAGCTACAGGCGCAAAGAAGCGAGTTCCGAAACATAATTATAGCGGCGAGGGGCGTTTGTGTCAACCTAAATCACCTAAATAAATTGATCTTTCTTTGACGTTTCTCCATACGGCGAGTGCCGCCGGAAACGCTCCCGTCCTCCGCTCAAAAATGCCGCCCGCCGCAGGGAAGGAACGCGTCAGGCGTTCTTTCCGCAGCAGTTTTTATACTTTTTCCCGCTCCCGCAGGGGCAGGGATCGTTGCGGCCGACGCGCGCGCCCTCGTGGACGTAGATGCCGCTGACGCGGTATGCTTTGGCGATTTCGCGGCGCTTTTCCTCGGAGAGGATGCCGTCCCATTCGGGTAAATCATACAGCCAGCTCGCCTTTGCTTTGTGCATGTTGTAATAGAGCTTTTCAAAGTCGATTTCGAGCGAAACGTCGCTTTCCGCCTCCAGCGGTTCGAGCGTGACTTCGCTTTTTAAGCTCGTGTTAACGCCGTCGAGAAAGCCGCAGAACTCCGCAAGCGTCATGCCGTAGCGCGTCGCGAGTTCCACGTGCTTGCCGCTGACCTTGCCGGTCTTTTCGGTCAAGATGGCGCGGTAGGCTTCCGTTTCCTTTTCAAAATAAGCGTTCCAGAAGGCTTCGTGCGCGGCCTGATCGCGCTCGGTTTCTACGAGTTGTTTCCATTCTTCATACGGTTTCATGTGTTCGGTCTCTCCCTGTATCAGTTTGTTGGTATCTCTTATTTTATATCGTTCTGCCGCTCCAACCGGAGCGTTTTTTGAATGTCGTTGTTCCAAAGGATCAGCGCGCCTTCGCCGGTATCGGAATAGTAGCGCGCGCGGAAGCCGTTCTGGTAAAAGCCGAGCTTCTCGTAAAGGTGCTGGGCAACGAGGTTGCTTTCGCGCACTTCCAGCGTCATCTTTTCCGCACCGTACTGGATCGCGCGCTCCATCATGGCGAGCATGAGCGTTCTGCCCAGCCCCTGCTTGCGGTAGTCCGTCATGATGGCGACGTTCGTTACGTGCGCCTCTTCAAACAGCACCCACATGCCGCCGTAGCCGATCAAAACACCGTCCAGCTCCATGACCAGGTAGTGCGCAACGTCGTTTCGAAGCTCCCCCAGCAGCGCGTTTTTCGACCACGGCGAACGGAAGCACGCGCACTCGATTTCGTGCACGCGGGGAACGTCCTCCCGCTTCATCGGGCGTATGATTGGCATGCTGTCTTCGCCGATCATAACGGGTTCTCCTTCTTGTGCGCAGCGTGCAGTCTTTCTGCCTGCGAACTGCGTAAATACAACGGTTCAACGGAATCCCGCGCCGTCTGCATAAGCGAAAGCGCCGCAAGCCCGACAGCCTTTGCGCGCGGAAACGTCTTCTGCTCCAGCGCATCGCCAACGACAACCGCGCCCTGCGGAAGCGAAGCAAGAAACGGCTCAATCTCCACGGCGGACGGCGCAGCGAGTGTCTCTCCTGCCCGGTACAGCGCCGCATAGCCGTTGCCGTTTCGCGCGTCAAGGATGCAGGCAACGGGCTTGTCTCGCTCGCCTTCGGCTTCGTAGAGGGCGAGGAGCGAATCCACCGGCACGATCGGTTTTTTCAGTGCGAACGCTATGGCGTTGACAAGGCTCACGCCAATGCGCACGCCCGTAAACGAGCCGGGACCGATATCCACGGCAAAGCAGTCGATCTCGCGAATCGAAACCTTCGTTTCTTCCAACAGCCGGTCGATCAGCGGCAGAACGGTTTCGGCGTGCTTTTGATCGGGGTTTGCTTCCAACTCCAGCAGGCATACGCCGTCAAGGAACACAGCGGCGGTTGCCACGGCGGATGTTGTGTCCAGTGCGAGCAGCTTCATAACCCCTCCACCACGCTTTCATAAGCGCTCCCGTGCGGCTCCAGCCGAATAGCGCGCGCTTCTTCCCCGCTGCCTTCTAGAAAGAGATCCAGGCGCTCGTTGGGCAGCGCTTCCGGCACGCGCTCCGCCCATTCGAGCACGAGAATCGCGTGTTCCGTAAGGTAGTCCTCAAAGCCGATGGCAAACAGCTCGTCTGCGTCCGCAAGGCGGTAAGCGTCAAAGTGAATCAGGCGCGGACTGGTTTGGTATTCGTGGACGATCGTAAACGTAGGCGAGCGGACTTCGCTCGTACCGAGAACGGCGCCCATGCCGCGCACGAGCGCGGTTTTGCCCGCGCCGAGGTCGCCGTAGAGCGCGACAAACGCGGGCGGAGCCAGGCGTTTTGCCAGCGTCGCGCCCAGCGCTTCGGTCTCGGATTCTGTTTTGCAAACCAACGTCTTAATCGTATTCTTGCACCTAAAGTACTTAGTTGTAGATGCCCTGCTCCAGCAGTTCGCGCGCAAAGTCGCCAAAGCGGTCTTCCGCAATCGCCGTACGCACGTCCTCCATGAGCTTAAGCGAGAAATACAGGTTGTGCATGGTCACGAGCTGCGCGCCGAGGATTTCCTTTTCCTTAACGAGGTGGCGCAGGTAAGCGCGGGTAAAGTTCTGGCAGCAGTAACAGCCGCAGTCTTCTTCCAAGGGGGTAAAATCGCGCTCGTACTTTGCGTTTTTCAGCGTCATTCGTCCGTGCCGGGTCAGCGCCATGCCGTTTCGGGCGGCGCGGGTCTGCAGCACGCAGTCGAACATGTCGATCCCGCGCAGAACCCCTTCCAATAAGCAGTCCGGGCTTCCGACGCCCATGAGGTAACGCGGCTTGTTCTCCGGCATATAGGGCATCATGGTTTCGAGCATTTCGTACATCACGCTCTTGGGTTCGCCAACACTCAATCCCCCGATGCCATAGCCGGGAAAATCCATGCCGGTAATCGTCTTTGCGCTTTCTATGCGGAGGTCGCCGAACATGCCGCCCTGCACAATGCCAAACAGCGCCTGATCACCGCGCGTATGCGCGTTTTGGCAGCGTTCCGCCCAGCGGTGCGTGCGCTGCATGGCGGCGATGGTGTACGCCCGGTCGGAGGGAAACGGCGCGCACTCGTCGAAGCACATAGCGATATCCGCGCCCAGCGACTGCTCAATCTCCATTACGCTCTCCGGCGTAAAAAAGTGCTTACTGCCGTCGATATGGGAGTGAAAGAGAACGCCGTCCTCTTTGATGTCGTTGATCTTGGCCAGCGAAAACACCTGGAACCCGCCGCTGTCGGTCAGAATTGGACGATCCCAGCGCATGAACTTGTGCAGGCCGCCCGCTTCTTCCACCAGCTTGTGGCCGGGGCGCAGGTATAAATGGTAGGTGTTTGCGAGGATGATATTGGCGTTGACGTCCAGCAGGTCGCGCGGGGTCATGGCTTTGACGGTCGCTTGCGTGCCAACGGGCATATAGCAAGGCGTCTGGATATCCCCGTGCGGCGTATGCAGCACGCCAAGCCGCGCGCCGCTTTGCGCGCAGGTATGGAGCAATTCATATTGGAAAGCGTTTCCCATCTGGCATTCCCTTCGCCGCTGTTTAAGCGGTGAATTATTAAATAATCAATGTTACATATTAGTAATGATAGCCGACAGCGTAAACTAGAGTATCAGCATCGCATCGCCAAAGCTAAAAAACCGGTAGCGTTCCTGTATCGCGTGCTCGTAGCAGCGCAGCGCTTCTTGGCGACCCATCAAAGCGGAAACGAGCATCAAAAGCGTCGATTCCGGCAGGTGAAAGTTCGTAATCAGCGCGTCCACCGCTTTGAACTCGTAACCGGGCGTAATATAGATGCCCGTCCAGTCGGTCTTGGCGCGTACGATTCCGGATTCGTTCGCAACGCTTTCCAGCGTGCGTGCGGAAGTCGTCCCGACGGCGACGATCCTTCCGCCGTTTTCCCTCGCTTGATTGATGCGCACAGCCGCGCTTTCGCTCACTTCGTAGTACTCTCTGTGCATCACGTGGTCCTCGATATTCGCTTCCGAAACCGGGCGAAACGTGCCTAGCCCGACATGCAGAAGAATATCTACAATGTCCGTGCCGCCGGCTTGGATGCGCCCGAGCAGTTCGTTTGTAAAATGCAGCCCCGCTGTGGGCGCGGCGGCGGAACCGTTCGTCTGGGCATAGACCGTCTGATAGCGGCTCTGATCCTTCAAGTGTTCGGTGATGTACGGCGGCAGAGGCATTTGCCCCGCGCGGTCGAGCACCTCTTCGAAAATCCCGCTGTAGAGCAGTTCCACGCGCTTTCCACCTTCCGCGCCGATATCACCCAAAACACGGATGGAAAGCTCCCCGTTCACCTTGTAACAGCGCCCGGCGGCGGCTCTCCGCGCCGGTTTGCAGAGGCACTCCCACTCATGATCGCTGACCCGCTTGAGCAGTAAAAACTCCATTGTGCCGCCCGTATCCTCGCGCTTGCCAAACAGCCTTGCGGGCAGAACCCGCGTGTTGTTTCGAACCAGCACGTCCTCAGGCGTTAAAAACTCCGTAATATCGGAAAAGACGCGATCCTGAATGGAGCCGTCCTTTCGATTGTAAACCAGCAGGCGAGAACTCGCGCGGTCCGGTATCGGCGTCTGCGCAATGAGTTCCTTGGGCAGGTCGTAATAAAAATCGCTCGTGTGCATCTTCTTTGCTTTCTCGCTCCCATACGCGTCCTAACGGCGGATTTCCCGCCGGATACGGCGACCAACGTATTATAACGAAAAGAGAGCCATATTGCAAGTTTCAGCGCTCGCGCGGCGCAACTTTAAGGAGGATGGGCTATTATAAAAAAGAACCGCTGAACGGATGGAATACCTTCGTCCGCAAGAACGAACTTTACCAACAAAAATTGTCCTTCACATTCTTAAAACACGCGATTTGTCGATTTTACAAAGATTTGACGTTTCCGATATTTTGATCAAACATACCTCGATTATGCTGAGCACATGAATGAAAGAGAAAAAAGGAGAATTTCTGAAATGAAAAAGGTATTAGCCATCGCACTCGCGCTGCTCATGGTAGCAGGCCTCGCCGCCTGCGCCTCCACCCCCGCCCCGGCAGCCACCGAAGCCCCCGCCACCGCAGGTGAAGCCGCCGCAACCGAAGCCCCCGCGGCAACCGAAGCTCCCGCCGCCAACCTGACCTCGGACATCGTGGTCGTCTCCCGTGAAGACGGCAGCGGCACGCGCGGCGCGTTCATCGAACTCTTCGGCGTGCAGCAGAAGGACGCCAGCGGCAACAAAGTAGACTACACTACGCTGGATGCGGAAATCGTCAACAGCACCTCGGTCGTGCTCGAAACCGTAGCCAACAATGTGGACGCCATCGGCTACATCTCCCTCGGCTCCCTGAACGACACCGTCAAAGCGCTGGAGATCGACGGAGCCGCCGCCACGGTTGAAAACGTCAAGAACGGCAGCTACAAGATCACCCGTCCGTTCAACATCGTGCTCGGCGCCAACGTTTCGGAAGCCGCGCAGGCGTTCATCGACTTCATCCTCAGCGCGGAAGGCCAGCAGGTCATTGCTGACGATCATTACATTCCCATGGACAATGCCCCGGCATATGCGGGCAGCTCCGTTGCCGGCAAGGTCGTAGTGGCTGGCAGCTCCTCCGTGACCCCGGTTATGGAAAAGCTCAAGGAAGCCTACCTGCTCGTTAACCCCAACGCGGAAATCGAAGTCCAGATGAGCGACTCCAGCACCGGCGTCAACATGGCCATTGAAGGCAGCTGCGACATCGGCATGGCGTCCCGCGAACTCAAGGACAGCGAAACCGCGCAGGGCGTGAGCTCCACGGTCATCGCCACCGACGGCATCGCCGTGATCGTCAACCTCGGCAACCCGATCACCGGCCTTACCACGGATCTGGTTCGCTCGATCTACGTTGGCGAAATCACCAACTGGGCGGATGCGAAATAACCCGAACCGGATCGAAAAGAGATTTGGATGAGTAAGCAAAAAGCCTCCTCCGCCCTCACGGGCGCGGGCAAAAAAAATCAAGCACGGGAAGGCGCGGCGAGAATTCTATTTCTCGCCGCCGCCTGCGTGAGTATTCTGGCGGTTTTGCTGATTACCGTATTCCTTCTGGTAAACGGCTTCCCCGCCATGGCCAAGATCGGCGTATTTAAATTCCTGCTCGGAACGACCTGGAGACCGGGAAACGATATCTATGGCATTCTCCCCATGATACTCGGCAGTCTCTATGTCACCGCGGGCGCGCTGGTACTTGGCGTACCGATTGGACTTTTAACGGCGGTATTTCTTTCGCGCTTTGCTTCGCCCCGCATGGTCAAGCTCCTCAAACCCGCCGTCCAGCTTCTCGCCGGCATCCCTTCCGTTGTGTACGGCTTTTTCGGGCTCGTGGTGGTCGTTCCGCTGACCACCGGGCGCGGCAGCATGCTCGCCGCGTGCATCATCCTTGGTATTATGATTCTGCCTACCATCATCTCCGTTTCCGAAACCTCGCTCAACGCGGTGGAATCTTCCTATTACGAAGGCGCGCTGGCGCTGGGAGCCACGCATGAGCACGCGGTGTTCTCCGTTGTGGTGCCCGCAGCCAAATCCGGCGTGCTGGCGAGCGTTATCCTCGGCGTCGGCCGCGCCATCGGCGAAGCCATGGCGGTCATCATGGTGGCGGGCAACCAACCCCGCATGCCGCAGGGTCTTTTCAAGGGCTTACGAACGCTCACGACCAACATCGTTATGGAGATGGGCTATTCCGCCGACCTCCACCGCGAAGCGCTCATTGCCACCGCTGTGGTGCTGTTTGTGTTTATCCTCTTGATTAACCTCCTCTTCTCGCTGACGAAACGGAGGAAAAAATCATGAGGAACACCAATTCGCTCTTTACGCGCATCCGCTTTCTTAAAACGGCGCGAAAACGGCTGGAGACACGGCATTTCAAACGCGCTAAGGTGCAATCTTACCTCTTGCGCGCGGCCGTGTACCTCGCGGCGGCCGTTACGGCGGGCGTCCTGCTGTTCGTGGTGGGGTATATCCTCGTCACGGGCGTGCCGAACCTCACCTGGAGCCTGTTTGAATGGAAGTATAACTCCGAAAACGTATCCCTC
>JBDKTD010000258.1:0-3437 GCA_039680365.1 Clostridiaceae bacterium | reverse complement strand
GCCGGAAACGGCGTTTCCGGAAGTTCGTGAAGCGGCGGATTACAGTATTCCCCCGCCGGAGCAAGGCGGTATCGCGCAGGCGCTGAAGATTTTGATGGCGCAGGCATGAATCAACAATCAGATGGATTGAATACGAGTTTAAATTGATGTTACGGAGGACATTAGGCAGATGAACGGATTTCTACAAGAAGTGCTGACGCAAGGCGAACTCATGAAAAAGGTCGCCGGGTTCTATCGCGGCGAGGGAAGAACGCTGATTTCGGAAATCGGCGACGCGTTTCGAAAGAACCATATGGATCGTGTCATATTAACCGGAATGGGCAGCTCGCTCTATTCGATGGATTGCATACTCAGTTATCTGACGCAGCATGGCATCCCGGCGCTGTCGTTCAGCGCGTTTGAGCTTTCCCGCTTCCAGTTTCAGCATATTACCCCTAAAACGCTGGTCATCGCCATTTCCCAGTCCGGCAACTCTCCGGAAGCTATGGAACTGATTGAAAAGGCGCAGAAAATTACGAAGATCGTTGGAATTTTTAATAACGAGGGCTGCAAGCTGCAGGCGGCGGCAGACTTCAAACTGCCGATCTGCGCCGGAAAAGAACTTTCCATTACCAGCATGACGTTCGAAATGACGATGCTCATTCTAAACATCTTAGGCAGGGAACTCGCTGGGGAACTCGACGAAACCTTCTGGGCGCAAGTGGAAGCAACAGCGGAGTGGTGCTGCCAGTGGACGGCGAACTGGGAAGCGCCGTCCAAAGCCATGTTTGATTTTACGCAGGGAATCGAGCTGTTCGATTTGCTGGCCAACGATACTTCGCTTGCGACCGCGAGGCAGTTGTCTCTTGCCTACCGGGAAGGGCTGCATAACTGCACGGCTGTTTGGGAATGCGCGGATTATGCGCACGGGCAATACCACAGCTCCAAGATGGGCGCGCGTTATCTGGCGCAGATGTTTTTCCCCGTTCTGGCGGAAGATACAAAAGAGATGAAGATGTTTAGTTATATCCTCGCGCACGGCGGAAAAGTGATGCTCTATACGACTTCGGATATTCCCGCGCAAGAGCGCGTGCATGTTGTTAAAATGCCGGTTTTGCCCAGTTCGCTGATGCCTTTGGCAGAGAGCGTTGCTGCGGAGACGTTCCTGGGCTTACTGTTCGGGCCAGACTGGGTGAAGGATCATTGAGCGGTATTTTGCAAATTGCTGGACGCAGGGAGCAAATGAAGACTTGGAGGGACGAACTTGATTATCGATGTAACGAACACAATAGGTCGGCATAAATTCAAAAAAGAGATTACGGCGGAGTCGCTGCTAAAGCAGATGGACGCCGCGGGAATCGACAAGGCGGTTATCAGCTGTTATGCCGAGAGCCTTGACAACGAATCCATCTATCGCGCTTTACAAACGTACCCGGATCGATTCATCGGGCTCTATACGGTAAATCCGTGGTCGGAAAACGCGGCTGCGGAGCTGGAAGACGCGCTTGCGAATAAAGGGTTTAAGGGTTTATACATGAACCCCATTCGCCACGGCTATATGCTCTGCGAGCATGAAGTATTCTATCCGTTGCTCGACGTCTGCCGCAAGTACAACGCGGTGGTCTGGTGCCTGGGAGCAGCGGAAGTCTTCAGCAGCCCGGTTTTCTTCAACGCTATTGCGGACGACTATCCTGACGTGAATATCATTATGGGCAGGATGGGGCTGCAGTACGACAACGCAAGCGCCGTGGTGATTGCAAAAAATCACGCCAATATCTATCTGGATACGTCTGCGGGCATGGACTTCAACGCGCGCCGCGCTATGAAGACGTCCGGAATCGACAAAGTGCTGCTGGGGACGGGCACGCCGGAATGCGGCTATTTTGAGCTGGAACTGCTGAAGGTTAGAAGCGCCGCGAAAGAGTTTCCAGATGGCGTAGACAAGGTTCTTTACAAAAATGCGGCGCGTATTTTCCATTTAGAAGAGGAGTAAAGCCATGATTGTGGACATGCTGACCCATATCGGAATTCGAAAAGGCGAAAACTACCAAGTGGAATCGCTTCTGGAGCTGATGGATGGGGCGAAAATTGATAAATGCATGATTTGCTCCCAGCTGGAAACGATCGACAACGGCTATATTTACGATTGCACCCTGCGGTACCCGGACAGGACGCTGGGCTTTGCGGTGATCAACCCTTGGGATATCGAAGGGGAGGACGAGCTGGAGCGTTGCTTGAGAGACTATCGCTTCTACGGGCTAAAGATGAACGCAATCCGGTTCGGCTACAGCGCCGACCGCCATGGCGTTCTCGATCCGTATTTCGAGATTTGCAGAAAGTACAACAAGTGCGTTGTGGTGCACGGACAATCGGATATGTTTTCCATCCCGGATAAATGGGCGGAGATGGCGAAAACCTATCCGGATGTACCGGTCGTGCTGTTCCATATCGGAGTTCCGATGATGGTGGAGCACTCCTGCCAGCTTGCAAAGGAGATTCCGAATTTCTACCTGAGCACCAGCGGGGCGTATGTTCCCGCAATGAAAACGGCATATGAGATTGCCGGGCCGGAGAAAATACTGTTTTCCTCGGATGCTCCGTTTGGCAGCCCCGTTCAGGAGCTTGCAAAACTCGAATATGTTTGCAAAAACCCGCTGCATTTGGATATGATGTTGGGAGAGAATGCAAAGCGGCTGCTGCGTCTGTGAGGAAAAGGAAAATGCGGCAGAGTATTATGTGGCAGTATATCGAAGAGGAACCGGTTTCGCTCGCGCATTTGATGCAGTCGAAGCAAACAGATGAGTACGCTGAGAAAAACGGCGGGCGGATACGAACCGTCTATATCGTGGGGCACGGCAGTTCCTTCAACGCCGGCGTCTGCACGGTGGGCTTCTTTGCAAAGAACGCGAACATCCGGGCATATGCGCAGACCCCGGGCTTCTTCTGCAACGGAGGATCAACCTTTTCGCTGGAGGATCCGCAATCCACGCTGATTGTCTTGATCAGCCAGACGGGAACGAGCGCAGGCACGCTTGGCGCTCTGGAACACGCAAAAGCATCCGGCTTTCGCACGCTTGCGATTACGGAAGTCGAAGATTCCCCGATTGCGCGGAAAGCGGATGGTGTGCTCCGCCTGTTTTGCGGGCTTGAAGAAAGTAACGCAAAGACAAAGGGGTACAGCGCGACGCTTGCGCTTTTAATGCGTCTGTCTCTTTCGCTCGGCAGGCGGAACGGTACCCTGAATGAACAGGAACACAAGCTCTGCCTGGATGAACTCGACGGTATGATTCGAGAACTGCCGAACGTTCAGGAGCGGGTTTGGGCGTTTTGCCAGAGAACGGCATTTGGCCGAGGGATGCGCGAGCTGTATGTCTTGGGCAGCGGCATGAACTTTGGAACGGCGCAGGAAGGCCAGCTCAAGCTCATGGAAACGATGTGCATTCCAACGATGTTCAACG
>JBDKTD010000353.1:0-3210 GCA_039680365.1 Clostridiaceae bacterium | reverse complement strand
AGGCGCAGGCCGGAAAGGTCCGTTTCCCGCTCGACAGTCGAAAAGCCTTTATCCGCGCGCTGAAACTGATGGCGCAGTATCTTTTCCTCGCTTTCGCCTTCGAACGGGCGCATGGTGGCGATATAGGTTCTGGGCTTGGGCAGCCGCGCGGCGAGCGCTTCGCCAAAGGTGCTCTTGCCGGAGCCGGAGCCGCCGGTCAGCAGGATTCGCAATTCGCTCGCCTCCTTAAACCTTCTTTTTCTCTGCTTTTCTTTAAAAGAAAAGCAGCAAAAGAACTTTCTTTACCTCTTCTTTTCTTAAAAGAAAATTAAACAAAAGAATTTTTTACATGCCGATATCGGCAAACGTCATCAGCTCGCGGTAGACCGCCAGCGCCATATCCAGCAGCGGCAGCACCGCCACCGCGCCCGTGCCTTCGCCAAGGCGCATATTCGCGTGGAGAATGGGCAACACCCGCAGTTCGTCGAGAACGTGCTTGGCGGCGGGTTCGGCGGAAGCGTGGCTCGGCAGCAGATACGCCCCCGCGTTCGGACAGAGCCGCACCGCGGCGAGCGCCGCCACCGCGCTGATAAAGCCGTCGATCAGGACGGGTACGCCATAGAGCGCCCCGCCAAGGAACACGCCGCAGAGCCCCGCAATATCGAACCCGCCGAGCTTTGCCAGCACGTCCAGCGCGTCCTCCGTGTCGAGCCGGTTGACTTCGATGGCGCGGCGGATGGCGGAAATCTTCTTTTCCAGCCCTTCGTCGCTGAGCCCCGCGCCGCGCCCTGCCATTTCGTAGGGATCGCGCGAGAGCAAAACGGAAGCAATTGCGCTGGAGGTCGTGGTGTTGCCAATGCCCATTTCTCCGGTCGCCAGAATCCGGTAGCCCTGCTCCTTGCAGGAGCGGACGAGTTCAATGCCCGTTTCTATCGCTTGCTCAGCCTGCGCCCGCGTCATTGCGGATCCTTGCGTCATATCCGCCGTTCCGCTGGCGACCCTGCGGTTGATCAGCGCCGCTTCCGGTACGGTGGTGAGCATACCCATATCTACGGGGATGACGTCCGCGTTGGCGCAGCGCGCCATAATGCAGACGGACGAACGCTTTTGAGCGATAAACCCTGCCATCACGGCGGTGATTTCGGCGGGCGTGGAGGCGACGCCCTGACGGCAGACGCCGTTATCGGCGCAGAGCACGAGCACGCCCCGCTTGTCAATATCCGGCTCCCCGCGCTGAACCCCGGCAATGCGAATGATCAGCTCTTCGAGCTGGCCAAGGCTGCCGACTGGTTTTGCAATGCTGTCCCAGCGGGCTTTGGCTAAACGCATGGCGACTTCGTCAAGGGGATGCATCTGGCTGTTGAGTTTGTGAAAGTTCATGATCGTTCCTTTCGGCTGACCGCCGCGGATGAAATACGGGCATGTTGCTATAAATTAGGCTTGCTTACGATTCCGGCCATTGTGCGAGCATGGTTCGCATCCATTCGGATACGTTCATATCGTACGCGGCGTCAAGGTGTTTGGCCGTAAAAACTTCCTCAAGTGTTCCCTGCGCAACCGTTTTGCCGTGGTTGAGCAGGAGCGCGCACGTGCCGTAAGCCTTAGCAAGGCTCAAATCGTGCACAACGGAAACCACCGCGCGCCCCGGCGTTTTGAGCCAGCCCGCAATCAGTTCGAACACCTGTTTTTGGTAGACGAGGTCGAGGTGGTTGGTCGGTTCATCCAGTATCAGCACGCGCGGATTTTGCGCAAACAGCTGAGACAGAAACGTCCGCTGCAGTTCCCCTCCGGAGAGGGTGAGCACGCTTTGACGCGCAAACGCCGTCATTCCGGTCAGTTCCAGCGCGCGGCGGACGGCTTCGTCGTCCTCGTCCCGACTTCCCCCGAACACGCCCGGCGAATATGCGTACCGCCCCAGACGAACGACCGATTCCACGGTAAACGCGTAGCCCACCGTATGCGTTTGGGACAGAACGCCAATGCACTTTGCCAGCTCGCCCGCGCGGCAGCGCCGGACGTCCTTACCGAGGCAGCGCACCTCGCCCGTGTAGGGCGCGCCCTGCGAAACGGCGTTGACGACCGTGCTTTTGCCCGCGCCGTTGGGGCCGACCAGCATGAGCCAGTCGCCTTCTTCCAGCGAAAAGCTTACCTTGTCCAATATGGTCAGCGCGCCGTAGCGCACGGTTAAATCTTTTGTTTCGAGCAGCGTCATGCGCGGACCCTCCTCGAACGGTAAAAAATGACGAAAAACAGAACCGCGCCGATGAGCGACGTCACCACCCCGATGGGCAGTTCCAGCGGGTTGAGGATTACGCGAGCAACAAGATCCGCCAGCATGAGAAACACCGCCCCGCCAAACACGGACGCAGGCAGGAGCCGCTGGTGATCCGGGCCTACGATCATGCGCGCCATATGCGGCGTCACCAGCCCCACAAACGCGATGCTCCCGCCAATGGAAACGCAGACGCCGATCAGCGCGGAGGCGCACACAAGCAGCAGAAACTTGACCTTGCGCACCGGTACGCCGATATGCCGCGCGTTATCCTCGCCAATGGAAAAGGCGTTGAGCTCGCGCGCGTACCGCAAAATTACCGCGCCGCAGACGATAAGAGCAATCAAAAGCACAAGCGCGTTATTGTAGCTTGCACCAAGCAGCGAACCCATCGTCCAAAACGTAATGCTCTTGAGGTGGTCGGAAGCAAACGTAACCACCAGCGAAAGGATGCTCGAAACGAACATGGAATAGATCACTCCCACAAGGATGATCGTATTGGTGGAAAGCGAGAAGTCGATTTTATACGCAAGCGAAAGGATGATCACCAGCGAAAGGAACGCAAACCCCATGGCCAGCACCATCGTGCCCGCAAACGGCAGGCTCGGACTCGTAATGCCGAACGCGATGGCGATCACCGCGCCCAGCGACGCGCCGCTGGAAACGCCCAGCGTGCTGCCGTCCGCGCGCGGGTTTCGGAGCACGCCCTGCATGGCCGCGCCGCAGAGCGAAAGCGACGCCCCCGTGAGCGCCACGCAGAGCACGCGCGGCAGGCGCACGGAGAGAATGATGGAATCCGCCATGGAATCCGGCTGCGGCTGGCCGAAGATTGCGTTCCAGATGACGGTAAACGTTTCGGAAACGGGAATGCCGACGCTCCCCGCCGAAACGCAGAACAGCAGCGTTGCAAACGCGGCAAGCGAAAACAGCGCGATCTGCGCCGCGCTGTAGCCGCCGCT
>JBDKTD010000099.1:0-6581 GCA_039680365.1 Clostridiaceae bacterium | reverse complement strand
GTCCATCGACAAAGTCCTTCGAACTTTGCCGATGGATTTTTACTGTGGGAAAAAACACCGCTATCGCGGTATTTTC
This sequence comes from Clostridiaceae bacterium, assembly GCA_039680365.1. Classification (GTDB taxonomy): domain Bacteria; phylum Bacillota; class Clostridia; order Christensenellales; family CAG-138; genus UBA7703. The sequence goes on along the minus strand of JBDKTD010000099.1, from coordinate 6,505 downwards.
TGCAAATTCGGCGAATCAATCGCCAAATTTGATGAAAAATGGGGGATTTTCAAATCCCCCAAACCCCCTAAACGGGTTTGTCGATATGCAGAGCAGTCCAGAAACGGACTGCTTTTTATTTGGATGAACGAAACGCCGCCGAGAGGCCGTTCTATTGCAACTGTTCGGGTTCTTTTGCGGGATGCGACGCGCTCCGGATGACGCGCATCACCGGGAAGATGGCCAGCAGCGTTGCAACCGAAGCCGCGATGAAGATCAGGTAAGTGGGTAAAAATCCCGCTTTGCCGTCCACGACTACCGGTTGGCCGAACGTGCTGATGATTCGTTCGCCGATGAACGGGCCGATGACCATTGGCAGCAGCACCCAGAAGATCATGCGGATGCCCTGGAATTGTCCGGCCTGCGACGGCGGCGTCAAATCCTTGATCCACGCGCCGCTGACGATGAGCTTTGCGACCAGCCCGAACGACATGAAGAAGATTGCAACGCAGAGGAAGACCAGATTGCGGGCAAACGCCACGAGTAAAAAGCCCAGCGCGGAGAGTAAGAGCGCCGTGAGCATCAGCTTAGGCTTGCCTACCGCATCGACCAGACGCCCGAAGAACACGCCTGCGGCACCGGCGAGCAGCACCATCAACCCGAGATAGACGCCGATGGTCCCATAGCTGTAACCCAGCGTTTTTGTGTAGTAAATAATCTGATACGGCATGCAGATCTGCTCGGCAATGGCGAACATCAGTACGCAGACGTACAGAGAAAAGAGCATGCGGTTTTCCCGTACGGCTTTGATGGAGAAGCCGGAGAACACCTGCTTCCAGAAGCCGCCCTTCTTTTCGCGCACAAACACCGCTTCCTTCATCAAAAGACCGCCGACAAGGCCGCAAACCACGACCAGCGCGCCCATGGAGATGAAGAACAGCGTGTAACCGACTTTCTCGATCAGGATTCCGGAGACGATGGTGGTGACGACCGTTGCCAAGAGCGGGAAAAGCTCCGTTACCCCGCTGACCGTGCCACGGTTTGTTTCGTCGGTCACGTTGGTGAGCCATGCGTTAAAGCTGGCGTCGTTGGCGGTGGAACCAAAGAACGTCATCACGCAGTCCAGCACGATGACGGCGACGATTGCGCCGGTGACCGAGCGGATCGAACCCGCGATGGGAAAGACGATGGTCGAGATGCCCCAGAGGATGTAGCTGACCAGAATAATCGCCTTGCGCTTACCGAGGCGGTCGCTGAGTGTACCCATAATCAGCGTGGTGAGCGTTGCGGTAACGGCGCTGAGCGCAACCATCAGCGAAATCACCTTCGGGTTGGGGGAGATTACGTCGTTGACAAACGTGTTGAACCAGTTGTTTTCGATAACCCAGGCGATCTGCCCGGAAAACGCGAGCAGAACGATGGCAATCCAGTTGTTCGCACCCAGCTTGGTCTGTTGCTTTGTCGGCATGTGCTATTTTTCCTCCTTGACGTTGACGATGGGGAACTGCGCAATCCGTAAACGCGCGCACCCGTAGGGAACGAGCGTCTGTTCGGCAAAGGTTTCCGGCGCGGCGGCAAACGGGGGCGGAACGGGGCCCGCGCTATGGCAAACCATCGGCCAGCTCCGCTCCGGTACGCGCGCCATGCGGAGATGGAGAACGAGCGGGGGACAATCGTCCGCAAAGGGCGTCTCTCCCGGCGCGCGGCGTTCAATTGTTGCGACGGACAGTTCGGCCTCGTCGACGGCGAAACGCCAGTTGGAGCGCGGAAGGAGTTCGACGTCCGCAAACGGGGGGTCGCCGTGCAGCACGCGCCGCTCCTGCCGGACGGGCAGCGCCATCAGCAGCGCGCCCACGCGAACCGTGCAGCCCGAAGCTTCCTTCTGCAGACGCGGCTCCATGGGCAGGGTGAGTTCGACCGTATCGCCCGCGCGGAAAGTGCGTTTGAGCGCGAGGTATCCGTTTACGGGCGCGGCGGCAAACGATTCGCCGTTGAGCTTGCATTCGAACGAACCCGCCCACTGCGGCACGCGCAGGTACAGCGTAAACTCCAGCGCGCTGGGTTCGTTTTCAATCGCGTCGATTTGGATGCGAATGCTGCCGTCGAAGGGATAGTCCGTTTCTTCGCTGAGGCGCACCGTAACGCCGAGAACCGCAATTTGAGCCGAACAGGGCGCGTAGACGCCGACTGCGGCGCCGTCCGGGCGCGTCATCCAGAGCGCGCCCATCAACTTTGGCCAGCCCTGATGCATGTTCGCCGCACAGCACCCGAAATTCGGTTTGAGGCCGAAGAGGTTCGCCTCCGAATACGCGTCGTACCAGACGCGCTTTTTGCGGGAGACCTCCACCTGATTGACCTGCTGGACGTATTGATGCGCACACATGTCCGCGGTAAACGTCCCCGGCCAGGCGTTGAAGGCGATTTCCTCCAAGCGGTCGGCGTACATGGCGTCGCCCGTTATCGCAAGCAGCGTCTGGAGCGAGTACATCAGTTCGGCAACGAGGCAAAGCTCCGCGCCGACGGCGGGGGAGCGTCCGTTGAGGTGCTCGTCCCCGGAGAACACACCATTGGCAAGCCCGTGATACCGATCCAGCGCGCATAGCCCCGCGCGCGCGGCTTCCGCCGTTTCCGCGCCGCCGTTAAAGAGCGAATCCAGCGCGGGCATCTTGAGCGCCATGGCGAGATTGACGGAATGCGTTTCGTGGAACGCCCGCAGAAACGCGGAAGCGTTCGCCTGCTCGATCTGCGCCTTGGTTTGCGGCTTTGCCGGCGGTGTCGTTTTGCGCAGACGCTTGAGGCGTTTATTCGTCCAGTCGGCAATCAAGGTTCCGCGCTTTGCCAGCATGAACAGCGGGCGGTTGAGGTAGCTATGCGTTGTTTTTTTATAGGGAAAGTCCGTAAACAGCGCGCCCCAGCGCGTGGTCTGTTCGCGGAGGAGATTCGCAAGTTGCGGCAGGTAATCCGCGCCCGTTCTGCGGTAAAGCCAGAGCATGGGCAAGAGCTGCTCCTGCCCGCGCGCGGCGGCCCACATGGCGAGCGGCCGATCCGGCAGGGTTTTGAGCTGAAAGCGAAAGTAGCGATCCATCAGCGAAAGCACGCGGGGGTCGCCGGTGGCTTCGTGGTACTGCGTGAGCACCTTGAGCGCGACCATGCGCGGCCACCAGTCGAGGTTATCCGCAGGGCCGAAAAAGCCGGTTTCGTCCGCGCTGGAGAGCATCCACTCGATCCACTTTTGCGCTTTTTGCTTGAGCGCGTCATCGTCGAGGGCGTACGCCAGCGGCACAAGCCCGTCGAGGTAGTAAGGCCCGCGTTCCCAGTTTTCGCCGTTGCCGCCGAGCCAGCCGGAAGAACTGCCAAGGTCGTCCCAAAGCGCGTCGATATGTCCCGTCAGGCCGTTTTTCTGCACGACGAGTTCGCTCAACAGCCACCCCGCGGGCGCAACTGTGCCCAGCGCGGCGGGGAGCTGGAAAAAGTCTTTGGGTGGGTTGTTTGTCATGGTGCCTGCCAAGATATTTATTTAATAAAAAAGGAAAATATAACTAATAGTACACCGTGGGGGGATGAAATTCAACTGCCGATCATGGCAAGAACATGGATGTGAGTATCAGAACAGGGCGGCAAATGCCGCTCTTTCCTTAAAACCCTACAGCTTCTTCTCGTAAATCCTATACGTCTTGATCTGCCGCATACCGAGGTGCTCAAGGGCGTTTTTGATATGCAGGTTGTCTTCTAGGATGTAGTTTGCCTCCATGCGCACGCCCTTTGCCTTGAGGTGTTCAAAGAGGTGGATATACATCAGCGCATCGAGCGCGCGCTTGTGCCATTCCGGCGCGACCGCGAGCCCAAAGAGGCGGTAGTCCCGCAGATGCTTGACCCCCGCGAGCAGCCGCACCCAGCCGAACGGCAAGAGGTTGCCGCTGATGCGCTTTAAAAGTACGTTGATATCCGGAAACCCCAGGCAGAACCCGACGGGCTTGCCTTCGAACTCGACCATCCAGACCGCGTCCGGATCGACGATGAGTTTGAGCTTTTTGAGCATGTCCTCCATCACGGGCAGCTCAAGCGGGACGTACCCCCAGTTATCCGCCAGCGCTGTGTTGGAAATTTCCCATATGGCGCGCGCGTCGTTTTCCAGATGGCGCATATCCAGCCGCCGGATGCGGATGCCGGGGTAACGCGCCATAAACCGCGCGGTAAAGTCGCCGTAGCGCTCCGGCAGCGCGTAGCCGCCGCCGATATCCGCTTCGTAAACGAGCAGATCTTTGACCTTTTCGTACCCCGCGCCCGTAAAGAACGCGTGGTAATACGCCGGGTTCCAAGGGGACATGTAGACCGGCGGGGTGTCGTAGCCTTCGAACACGAACCCCCAGTTCTCCGCAACGGGGTGAATCGGCCCGCGAATAGCTTCCATGCCGCGCTCGCGGAGCCACTGCTCCGCCGCCTCCACGAGTAGGCGCGCGGCGTTTGCGTCGTCAATACATTCGAACGCGCCGAAAAATCCGATCTTTGCGTGATAGAAGCGATTGAACGTATGGTCGATATACGCAATCGTGCGCCCGACGGGTTTACCCGCGTCGTTTTGCGCAAGGAACAGCTCGTAGTCGGAATTCTTGAGAATCGGGTTCGTCTTTCCGGTATACGCGCCTTTTTCGTCCAGCCAGATAGGCGGAACAAAGCACGGGTTCTTACCGTGAATCCACGCCGGAACGCGCACGAAAGAGCGCCTCTGCCGATGACCCCGCACAGCAACAACCTGCATCGCCTTGTTCCCCCCAAACGAGTTTGCGGCGCGCCTGCCCATCCCAAACTGCGGACGCACCGCCATATTGCAACCAGTCTATCAAACTTGCATGTGAAATACAATTCTTCCGGGGGTGAAACATACTTCCCGTTGCGCATATGCCGAAAACGGCGCGAAAGCGGGTATCGTTCTATTGCAAAACCCGTGAAAATTCGATATACTATCGCCCAATGCGGCGCAAAAAGAAGCGCCATGCGGGAATGGGTTTATGCTGAAGCAATACGTTACGGATTTAAAGCAGGAATTCGCCGGGTACAGCGGCGCGAAACTGGTCAAGGACATTCTGGCGGGGCTGACGGTTGCCGCCGTCGCTCTGCCGCTGGCGCTGGCGTTCGGCGTTTCCAGCGGGGCGGACGCCGCCGCGGGGCTGATAACGGCAATCATCGCGGGCGCGGTCATCGGCGGGCTTTCCGGCGCGTTTTATCAAATTTCCGGGCCAACGGGGGCGATGGCGGCGATCCTCGTTGCCGTCATTTCAAAATATTCCATGCAGGGCGTGTTCGTCGCCACCCTGCTGGCGGGAATCATGCTCGTTCTGGCTGGCGTACTGAAGCTCGGACGGCTGACGGCGTACATTCCCGCCCCGGTCATCACGGGTTTTACCAGCGGCATTTCGGTGCTCATCGCGCTGGGGCAGGTGGATCACCTCTTCGGAGTCACGTCCGTAGGGGAGTCGAGCGTCGATAAGATTTTGAGCTACTTCGAGCTGGGATTTCACCCGAATCTCGCGGCGCTCTGCGTCGGCGTGATCGTGATTCTGTTTATGATTGCGTTTCCGAAAAAATGGAACGCGGTGGTGCCGTCCTCGCTGATCGGCATCATCCTGGCGACGGTGCTGGTCAAAACGCTCAAGCTGCCGGTGGGCGTGGTCGGCGAAATTCCCAAAACGCTCCTGCCCGCTGAGCGGCTGACGTTCTCCGCGCTCTCGATTAAGACATTTCTCAACTTGCTTTCGCCCGCGTTCAGCATCGCAATGCTCGGCATGATCGAGAGCCTACTCTGCGGCTCCAGCGCGGGACGCATGACCGGCAAGAAGCTGGACAGCGACCGCGAACTCGTGGCGCAGGGCATTGGCAACATGATTTTGCCGTTCTTTGGCGGCATTCCGGCAACGGCGGCCATCGCGCGCACCAGCGTTGCCATCAAATCCGGCGCGCAGACCCGGCTGACCGGCATCTTCCATTCGCTCGTGCTGGTGGTGTCCATGTTTCTGCTCGCTCCGGTGATGTCCGCCATCCCGCTTTCCGCGCTGGCGGGGGTGCTGATGGTGACGGCGTTCCGCATGAACGAATGGTCCGCGATTCGGTATATCTTCTCCCACAAGTTCAAGGGCGCAATCTTAAAGTACGGCGTGACCATGCTGGCGACGGTGCTGTTTGATTTGTCCACCGCCATCGCGCTGGGCGTGCTCTGCGCGCTGTTCCTGCTCGTATGGCGGCTTTCCCGTCTGGAGATCAACTACGAGGCGGTCGATCTCGACCGCATGGGCGGCGGCGGCAACGAATGGTGTGAACGGTGCGCGCGCACGCGGGTTGTGTATATCGTAGGCGCGCTGATCTTTTCCAACACGCAGCGAATCGAGGAGATTCCCGCCAACATCCCACCCGACTTCGACCGCGTGCTGTTTTCCATCCGGGGCGTTCCGTCTATCGACGTTTCCTGAGCGCAGGCGCTGACCGAGACGCGTCAATAGCTCCGCGCGCGCGGCGTGCAGATTGTGCTCTG
>JBDKTD010000205.1:0-4465 GCA_039680365.1 Clostridiaceae bacterium | reverse complement strand
GTCCAGCCCCGTATCCTCGCGCCCGCCTTTGGCGAACACGCGGAACGCGCCGTTGACGCGCTTGGCGTCCACCGAGAGCACCACGCACTGATCGCCATAGCGCTTGGCGGCGTCTTCGATTAACCGCGGGTTCTTGATCGCGCCCGAGTTGACGCTGACCTTGTCCGCGCCGCACTTGAGCACGCGGTCGAAGTCCTCCAGCGTGTTGATGCCGCCGCCGACGGTCAGCGGAATAAAGATGGTTTCAGCCACCCGTGTGAGCACGTCCGTAAACAGTGCGCGGCGCTCCACCGAGGCGGTGATGTCGTAAAACACCAGCTCGTCCGCGCCGTTTTCGGAATAGTACCGCGCAAGTGTTACGGGGTCGGAAACGTCCCCGAGGCCGAGAAAGTTGACCCCTTTGACGACCCTGCCGTCCTTGACGTCCAGGCACGGGATAATGCGTTTGGTAATCATGCGGTTTCCTCATGGCTTAAAGAAGCCGGTTCTTTACGAATACTACGTTTATTCTTTTGCCGCTGTAATGGCGGCGTTCAGGTTGATGGCGCCGGTGTAATATGCCTTGCCGACAATTGCGCCGTAGAGGTTCAGCGCTTTGAGCGCCAGAATATCCTCCATGGAACTGACCCCGCCGGAAGCGATCAAGCGCATGGAAAACGATTCGGAAAGCGTCCGGTAAAGCGCGCGGTTTGTGCCGCGCATCGCGCCGTCCATTTGGATATCCGTGCAGACGACGGTCTGAACGCCGATTTCCTCAAGGCTCTTGCAGAATGCAAGCCCCGATAGCCCGCTCGTCTCCGTCCAGCCCTTGACCGCGACAAACCCGTCTCTGAGGTCGACGCCGACGGCGATTGCTTCGCCATAGCGCCGAACCATGCGCGCGGTAAAGTCCAAATCGGCCGCCGCCGCCGTGCCGAGGATGACGCGGGTTACGCCCGCTTCCAGATACCGCCGAATCGTCTCCTCGCTGCGGACGCCGCCGCCGATTTCCACCTTCAGTCCGCTCGTTCGGGCAATTTCCGAAACAAGGTTGAAATTCGGCGTTTCTCCGCTCTTTGCGCCTTCCAAATCCACCATGTGCAGGTACTCCGCGCCCGCGCGGACAAACGCGCTTGCGAGCTCCAGCGGGTCGCCGTAATTGGTCATCTTTGTATAGTCGCCGCGCAGCAGGCGGACGGCCTTGCCTTCGAACAGGTCGATGGCGGGAAGAAGAATCATGGCTTTACTCCCCTTCCAGTTCGCAGAACGCTTTGAGGATGTTCAGCCCCACGCGCCCGCTCTTTTCCGGATGGAACTGGCAGCCCAGCACGTTGTTTTTGCCGACCGCCGCGGTGAGTTCAATGCCGTATTCCGCCGTGGCGAGCACCGCGTTTTCGCAGTTGTCCGCATAGAAACTATGCACAAAATAAACGCAGTCGCCTTCGTGAATATACCGGAACAGCGCATGCTCCGGTTGTTTGAGTTTGAGCGCGTTCCAGCCGATATGCGGCGTTTTGAGCGCGGCGGGGATGCGCGGTTTTATGTCCACCACGTCGCCGGGAATCAGGTTCAGCCCCGCGTGCTCGCCGTATTCAAAGCTGCGGGTAAAGAGCAGCTGCATGCCGAGGCAGATGCCGAGGACGGGTTTTCCGCCGTTTGCCTGCTCCGTGACTACTCGGTCAAGCCCCGTTTGCCGGAGCTTCTCCGCCGCGTCCGCAAACGCGCCGACGCCGGGCAGAATGACCTTTTCCGCGCGGGCAATCTCTTTTGCGTCGCTACTGACGACAGCGTCAAAACCGATCATGGCGAGCGAACTCTTCAGCGAAAAAAGATTGCCAACCCCGTAGTCCACAATCGCGATCATTCCAGTACCCCTTTGGTGGATGGGATTTCGTCTTGGTATTGCAGGTCGATTTTGACCGCCTGCGACAGCGCACGCCCAAACGCCTTAAACATCGCCTCCGCGATATGGTGCGAGTTTTCGCCGTCGAGCTGGCGCAGGTGCAGGGTTACCCCCGCCTTTCTGGTGAACGCGAGAAAGAATTCCGGAATCAGTTCGGTGTCGAACGAGCCGATCTTCTGGGACGGAATCTGCGCGCTGTATCGTAGCCAGCTCCTGCCGGAAAGATCGACCGCGCAGAGCACGAGGGCTTCGTCCATGGGCAACATCTCGCTGCCGTAGCGCGTAATGCCCCGCTTTTCACCCAGCGCGGAACAGAACGCTTCCCCCAGCGCAATGCCAATATCTTCCACGCTGTGGTGGTCGTCCACAACCGTATCGCCCTTGCAGCAAAGCGCGAGGTCAAACCTTCCGTGTTTGGCAAACAGGGTGAGCATATGGTCGAGAAATCCCACGCCGGTTTGAATGTCGCTTGCTCCGCTGCCGTCCAGATTCAGGCTCAGGGTAATCGCCGTTTCGTTTGTGGTTCGGCTGATTTGTGCTGTTCGCATGTTCTTTTCAGCTTCCTTTCTCGCTTAAAATCTCCTGTATCCGGCTGAGCAGAATCTCCATCTGCCCGTCTGTTCCAATCGTGATGCGGCAGAAGTTCTTGATCAGCGGCTTGGTGAAGTGCCGCACCAGCACGCCGCGCGCCTTGAGTTCGCGGTAGAGCGTTTCGCCGTCCACCGTATCGCTCGCGGTAAAGAGAAAATTCGCTCTGGACGACAGCACCGTAAAGCATAGTCGTTCCAGTGCGCATGCGGTTTGTTCCCGCGTACGGATAATCGTCTGTGCGTTGGCCGCGTAATAATCGCCGTCTTGAATGGCGGCGACGCCCGCCGCCTGCGTCATGCGGTTGACATTGTAGGGGTTGATGGAATACTTGATCGTGTTCAAATCGCGAATCAGTTCTTCGCACCCAATAGCAAACCCCAGCCGCGCGCCAGCGAGCGAACGGCTCTTGGAAAACGTCTGAATCACGAGCAGGTTGTCGTACTTATGTACAAGCGGCACGCAGCTTTCCCCGCCAAAGTCGATATACGCTTCGTCAATGACCACCAGCCGCCCGGGGTTTGCGCGTACGAGCCGCTCGATTTCGCCTACGCTCAGGCAGACGCCCGTCGGCGCGTTGGGGTTGGCAAGAACGATGTGCTCGGCAATGTTGAGATAGTCCCGAACATCGACCGTAAAGTCGCTCTTGAGCGGAATTTCGTGCGCGGGCACATGCGCCAGTTTGGCTAAGACGGGGTAGAAGCCGTAGCTGATTTCTGGGTATGCAAAGGGGTGCGCGCCGTCTCCAAACGCGAGAAACGTAAAGTACAGCGCTTCGTCCGAACCGTTCACGGGGAGCACGTTTTCGGGCTGAACACCGTAGAGTTCCGCCGCCGACTGCCTGAGCAGTGTGCACTCCGGGTCGCAGTAGAGGTTGAGGCGCGCGCTTTCCTTAGCAACCGCGGAAAGGACGCCGGGAGAAGGCGGAAAGGGGGACTCGTTGGTGTTGAGCTTGACGTACTGCTGGTCGCGCGGCTGTTCGCCGGGCGTATAGGGGGAAAGCAGCGCGAATTTCTCGCTGAAAAACCGGCTCATATCAGCGCGCTTCCTTTCGAATCAGCGCCGCGCGCGCGTGCGCTTCCAGACCTTCCGCGCGGGCAAAGACGGCGATTTGATCGCTCAAACTGGCCAACGCTTCCTGCGTAAAAAAGGTATACTGCGTCTTTTTGATGAAATCGTCCACGCCGAGCGGGCTGGAGAACCGCGCCGTGCCGCCGGTCGGCAGCGTGTGATTGGGGCCAGCCAGATAGTCCCCCAGCGCTTCCGGGCAGGAATTGCCGAGAAACACCGAGCCCGCGTTTGTTACCCGCTCCAGCAGCGCTTCCGGCTCGGAAACGCAGAGTTCGAGGTGCTCCGGCGCGAGGCGGTTACTCAGAGCGACCGCGGAAGCAAGGTCGGAGGCGATCAGTATTTTTCCGTTTTTCTCAATCGAAGCGCGTGCAATCTCCTCGCGCGGGAGCAGCTTGAGCTGCCGCTCGACTTCCTCGCTGACGCGCCCGGCCAGCGCGAGGCTATGTGTAATCAGTATGGCCGAAGCGAGCGCGTCGTGCTCGGCCTGGCTTAATAAGTCTGCCGCAAGGAAAGCGGGGTTTGCGCTTTCGTCCGCAATGATGAGTATTTCGCTCGGGCCCGCAATCATGTCTATGCTGACAAGCCCGAACACCTGCCGCTTTGCCTCGGCGACGTACGCGTTGCCGGGGCCTACGATTTTATCCACCTTCGGAACCGTCTCCGTTCCGTACGCCAACGCGGCGACGGCCTGCGCTCCGCCTACCTGAAACACGCGGTCGACCCCGGCGAGCTTTGCCGCCGCCAGAATGGGGGAAGCAATTTTGCCGTTTTTTGACGGCGGTGACACCATAATGATCTGCGCGCAGCCCGCGATTTTAGCCGGAATGGCGTTCATCAGCACGGTGGAGGGGTAAGCCGCGGTCCCGCCGGGCACATAGATCCCCACTCTGGCAAGCCCCCGCACCGTCTGCCCGAGACCGGCGC
>JBDKTD010000193.1:0-2389 GCA_039680365.1 Clostridiaceae bacterium | reverse complement strand
ACAAGCTCATGGAGATTCTGCGCAAGCTCAAGCAGCAGGGCTGCTCGATCGTGTTTATCACCCACAAGCTCAACGAGGTCATGCAGATTACGGACAACATCACCGTCATGCGAAAGGGCGTCGTCACCGGGCGCGTTGCCAAGGCGGAGACGAACCCAAGCGAGCTTTCGCTGCTCATGGTCGGGCGCGAAGTCGATCTCAACATCCGCGTTGCGCCCTATCGGCCCGGCGCGGAGGTGCTGCGGCTCAAAAACGTCTGCGCGCTGAACCGGCGGGGACTTCCCGCGCTCCGGAACGTGAGCTTGAGCGTGCACGTAGGCGAAATCGTCGGCATCGCGGGCGTGGAAGGCAACGGGCAGACAGAGCTCGTGGACGTCATTGCCGGCATGTCGCCGGTGCGCGCCGGGGAAATCCGTTTTCGCGGCAGGCGAATCGACCAGTATTCCGTACGCAGGCGGCGCGACCTCGGCATGAGCCATATACCGGAGGACCGGCTCAACGTTGGCGTTGCGAAAGCCTGCACGATTCGGGACAACCTCGTGCTCAACCGCGATTATCAAAAGCCGTTCTGCCGTATGAGCGTGCTCGACGGCCCCAAGCTCGCGGCGTTTGCGGAGAATCTCTGCAAAGAGTATCAGGTTAAAACGCCGGACGCGTGTTACCGCCTCGGCACCCTATCCGGCGGGAACATGCAAAAGGTGATCTTTGCGCGCGAAGCGGAGATGAACGCGGACCTCATGATCGCGGCTCAGCCCACGCGCGGCATCGACATCGGCTCCATCGAATACATCCACAACGAAATCGGCAAGCTCCGCGACAGCGGAAAAGCCATCCTGCTTGTCTCGGCGGAGCTGGAGGAGGTCATGTCGCTTTCCGACCGAATCCTCGTGTTGTACGAAGGCGAAGTGGTTGCGCAGTTCATGCGCGGCGAAGCGACGCGGCATGAAATTGGCATGTATATGCTCGGCTCCAAACGCATGGAGCTTTCGGAGGACGCGCTATGAACAAAGACGCTCAGCAGGCTTTTGAGCCGGACTGCGGCTGTGAAACCACCGCAAAGGGGTTTCGCGGAGCGCAGGCAAAGCGGCAGGTCAAGGAAGCGGCGGGGATTGTGCTCAAGCAGATTGCGCTGATCCTGTTTGCGCTGCTGCTGGCGACGATATTTCTCGCCATTTCCAAGTACGACGCGTTTGCGATTCTGGAAGGAATCTGGAACAGTTTAACCAACGACCTCGCGGGCACGATTCGCTGGTCGATTCCGCTGATTCTCGCGGGGCTCGCCATCTGCGTAACCTACAAGGCGGAAATCTACAACCTCGGCGTGGACGGCCAAATCCTGATTGGCGCGGCTGCGGCAACTGCGGTTGCGCTCGCGCTACCGGAGATGCCGAACGCGTTGGCGCTCTGCATCATCTTTCTTTCGGCCATGATGGGCGGCGCGCTGATGGCTCTCATTCCCGGCGCTCTGAAGGTATTCTTCAATACGGACGAAGTCGTTTCTACGCTGCTGCTAAACTTCCTTGCGGAATTCTTTCTGCTTTTTTTGATCGTTGGCCCCATGCGCGATCCCGCCGCGGCGACGCGCTACAACGCCAGCGCCCTGCTGCCGGAGTATACCTGGTTGCCGCGGTTCAAGGCGTTTGCGCCTTCAACGGCGAACGTTGGTCTCTATATCGCGCTGGGCGTTGCGGCTCTGATGGTGTTTCTGTTCTACAAAACGCGGCTGGGCTACGAAATCCGCATTGTCGGCGCGAACGCAAACCTCGCGCGTTACGGCGGCATGAACCCCAAACGGCTCACCATCACCGTCATGCTCATCAGCGGCGCGGTTGCGGGCATCATCGGCGCAATCGAAGTCTGCGCGGTTCAGCATAAGCTTATCTCCGGCTTCAACCCGGGGTTCGGTTTCGACGGCATTGTCATTTCGCTGTTGGCAAACAACAACCCAATCGGCGTAGTGTTTTCCGGGTTCTTCCTGGGCACGCTCTACAACGGCGGCATCAATATGGAGCGCTTTACGGACGTGCCTTCCGCGATTACGGATATCGTCATGGCGATTATCATCATCACGATCTCCGCCAAGCTCGCCTTCCCGCTGATTAAGAAGCGCTACCTGAACAAGGGCGGCAAAAATGCCAAACCCGATTTGCCGCAGGACGCGGGAAAGGAGCGTGCGTAACATGGAAATTCTGTTCAACAGCACGGTGCTTGCTTCCATGCTCCGCATCGCAACGCCCTTGACCATCGCGGCGCTCGGATGTTTGCTCTGCTACAAAACGGGCGTGCTGAACCTGGCTTTGGAAGGCGTGATGCTCATTGGGGCGTTCGCGAGCGTTTCCGTCGTCATTTGGACGGGCGGAAACGTCTGGCTCGGCCTTATCGGCGGAAC
>JBDKTD010000173.1:0-5970 GCA_039680365.1 Clostridiaceae bacterium | reverse complement strand
GCTCTATGATGTGATTTCGCACCGCGTACAGCACAAGGTCGGTGATGTTTTTAAAGTTCATCTTGCGCATGATGTTCGCTCGATGCGTCTCCACGGTCTTGATGCTCAGATTGAGCAGATCGGAGATATCCTTGTTGGATTTTCCCTCCGCACGCAGCTGCAGAATTTCGCGCTCCCGCGAAGAGATAGCGTTCTCGCCGGACTCCGCGCCGTCGCGGCTGTTATGCACAAAGCCTTCGACCACGATCCCCGTGATATCCTGCGAAAGATAGATTTTATTCGTATACACGAGTTCGATGCACTCGATGAGCTCCTCCAAAGCGTTGTCCTTGAGCACGTATCCGCGCACGCCCGCGCAGAGCGCTTTGCTGACGAACTCGCCCGATTTATGCATGGTGAGAATAACGACCTTCACGCCCGGCAGTTCGGTTCTGAGCCGCTCGGCAAGGTCAAGTCCGTTGAGACGCGGAATGGAGATATCCAGCACGGCGATATCCGGCTGGAGCTCCAGAATTTTCCTGTATGCTTCCTGCCCGTCGCCCGCCGCGCCGACAACCTCGATGTTGTCTTTTTGAGACAGCAGGATGACCAGCGATTCCCGGAGAATCTTGTGGTCGTCCGCCAGAAACACCCGTATCTTACTCATATGGCACCTCGATAATCACTCTGGTTCCCATGCCCTCCGCGCTGTCGATGACCATTTTTGCATTGAGCAGCGCGCTTCGCTCCCGAATGGAGGTCAGCCCGAACCCGGACTCGACCGACTGGAGCTGGAACCCGCGTCCGTTGTCGATCACGCTGATGAAAAACCGGCTTTGATCCAGCGTGAGCATGTTGATGTCCGCCTGCGTGGCGCCCGAGTGCTTGATGATGTTCGTCAGGCATTCCTGAATGATGCGGTAAATATTAAGCTCCTCGCTCTCGGTCCAGGCAGGCATTGCGTCCGTCACATTGCAGCGGAAACGGATGCCGCTGATATGCTCCAGCTTTTCACAGAGGCTTTGGATGCTCGCCGAAAGCCCGTCCTTTTTCAGCGCGACGGGTTCGAGGTTTCCAATGACGTTCCGGATTTCAGCAATCGCTTCGTCCACCATCTTCATCGTCTTGACCGCGTGCCGTTTGAGCGCTTCCTTCTCCGCGTGCGCCGGGAGCAGGCCGAGGTTGATCTTGAGCGCAATGAGCGACTGCCCCACGCCGTCGTGCAGATCCCGCGCGAGTTTCTTTCTCTCCCGCTCCTGCGTGGCGACCAGCAAGTCGCTCTGCCGCCGCAAATCCGCGTTCTGCTTTTGGATGGTGCTGTACAGGTCCTGCGTGAGCTGCTCGTAATGCTCCTCCTTCAGGTGCTGCAGCCACGAGGCGGCGTCCGAAAATTCAACGATGTTGAGCCCCTTTTCCTCTTCCTCCTCGGAGACGCGAAGGCCGATGGTCTTGTTGATTACCCAGAACATGATATATCCGATTCCGAATGCCCATACAAAGTTTATACCTACGCCCAGCAGCTGCACGAGCAGCTGCGCTCCGCGCGTCGGCAGCAGCAGTTTGTCGGGAGAGGCAAACACCGCGCAGAGAATTGCGCCGCAGGCGCCGCCGATGCCGTGGATTGGGATGGCGTTCACCGCGTCGTCAATTTTGAGTTTGAGCAGCAGCACGGTGCCGAGCACCGTAGCCCCGCCCGCGATCAGCCCCACCAGAACCGCCTGCCAGAGCGTGAGGATGTCCGAGCTTGCGGTGATGGCGACCAGCCCGCCCAGTGCGCCGTTGAAGATTGCCTCCATAAAGCTCTGGTCGCGCGCAACGAGCCGCGAAACGATCATTGCGCCGACGACGCCGGCGGAGGCTGCTATGTTGGTGTTGAGCAGGATCAGGCCGACGCGATCGCCAAACCGGAACAGGTTGCCGCCGTTAAAACCAAACCAGCTGAACCAGAGAATAAACGTACCGAGCGCGGCAAACGGAATATTGGACCGCCCCATGCGCCGGGGCTTTCCGTTTTCATCCCAGCGGTCCTTGCGCGGGCCGAGCACGATTGTGCCCGCGAGCGCAATCCACCCCGCGGTGGAGTGAACCACAGTTGCGCCCGCGTAGTCCATAAACCCGAGATCGCCAAGAAACGTATGCTGCGTAATATAGTTGCCGCCCCAGACCCAGTGTCCGAACACCGGGTAGATTACGGCGCCGGTTACGATGGCGGCGATCACAAGCGCCTTGAGCTTGGTTCGTTCGGACATGCTGCCCGCAAAAATCGTAACGGCGGTTCCAGCAAACATCAGTTCATACAGCACAAAGATCGAGTCGTAATCGCTGGCCAAATTCTGCAAAAACCAGCTGCTCGCGCCGAACAACCCCGCCTGCGTCTTGCCAAACATAAAGGCAAAGCCGATCATGCAGTAGGCAAGCGTCGCAATCACAAACGCAATGATGTTTTCCATTGCTACGCTGACGACGTTTTTCGGCCGGACAAAGCCCACTTCGTAGCAGATGAAACCGGCCTGCATAAAGAACACAAAGCAGGCGCAGATAACGATCCACAGATGGTCTACGTTCATGGCAGTTCAACTTTCTTTTTGCAAGTTGGAGTTAGCCGATACGACGGGAGCGTAAATACGGCGGCAGGTTTCCGCCGGAATGTCAGCATGCTTAAATTGTAGTCTTGCCGCTGCCGCCGCGTCAATGCGCGGCTCGGTGATTTTGTGCAGGCAAAGCGGATTGCGCCGCCATTTTGGCATGAAAGGCCGCTCAACGGCCGTGAAGGTTCCCGTTTTTTATTTGACGGATGCTTCAGAACAAGAAAAGTGCATCTTTCGGCAAATGAAGCGGACAGTGCGGTGAATGATTCAATACCGTCGCAGCAGAATGCAGAGCGCTTTATGCAAGGTGATGGTTCCATTACAACGCGGCTTTGCGGCAGCGTTTTCGAACCGGCAATTCGCGTAAAACGAGCGCCGCGGCGGCGAGGGAGCGGCGCGTTCAATTTTGTAAGCGAGAAATCGTTGAGCGGCCGGTTCGGTTCTGCGGTTCGGTTTATTTAGCGTAGAAGTTGCTTGCGTTCTTCCGCTGGCGGGGCGGCAGGAGCGGACATCCGGCAAGTATCGATTGACGCGCGGGAGATCGCATACTACAATCGTTACGGGTTGATCAATGACAACGATTATCATGGGAGGAATCGCATGCGCCTGCTGTTGGTAGAGGACGACGCGGATCTTGCGCTCGCGCTGAAGCAGCGCCTGATTCAGGAAGGGTATGACTGCGACGTTTGCCCCAATGGCGCGGACGCCGCTTTTTACCTGCAGAACGGCGGCTACAGCGCGGCGGTGCTGGACCGTATGCTCCCCGAAAAGGACGGGCTCACCATCCTGCGTGAGATGCGCTCCGCCGGAAACGAAACGCCCGTTCTCATGCTCACCGCGCTGGATACCGTTAAAGACCGGACGGACGGGCTGGATGCGGGGGCGGACGACTACCTCGTCAAGCCGTTCGCCATGCCGGAGCTGCTTGCGCGCATCCGCGCGCTGATTCGCCGCCCGCCGGTTCTCCGCGAAGAGAGTTTGCTGCGTTTTGCGGATCTGGCGTTGGATACGCGCCAGTGCAAATTAACCTGCGCGCAATCCAAACAGACGCTTTCCCGAAAGGAAACGGCCGTTCTGGAGCTGTTCTTCGAACACCCGGAGCGGGTGCTGTCCCGCGCCGAGCTGCTCTCGCGCGGGTGGGGCGGGGACGAGGCGGTGGAGGATGGCAACGTTGACAACTATATTTATTTTTTACGCCGCAGGCTGAAAACGGCGGGGTCGCGTGCGAGCATCAAAACCGTGCACGGCATTGGTTACCAGCTGACGCTGGAACAAAACTAAGAAACACCTTTGGAGTATTGAGCGTTGGAAGAGCGGAAACTGCGTACGCATTTAATTCGAATCTACGTCGTCACGGTCGCCGGCATTCTCGGCGTGCTGCTGGCGACGGTTTTGCTGCTTTCGGTTCGGGAAAATGAACAGAAAAGCCGCGAGAGTTTTTCAACGCTTCTGACGGCGATTGCGGACGACCTGCAGGTGAACAGCGTTGTTCGCCACAGTGAGCTAAGACAGCTCGAGCAGGAGAACAGGCTGCAGATTCGCATCAGCGACAACGGTAAATCGCTCTTATACAACAGCAAGGACAGCGCAGAAAAAGCCGATCTGCTGAATCAGGTCGAACAGCTTGCGCGCGAACAAGGGTACGATACGCTGAGCCTGCCGCTGACGAAAACCCGCCGGACGTCGCCGGTTACGACGCTCTCCGACGGAAAAGACCGGTATCTCGGGGCGGTTTGCATCCTGCCGCTTGCGAATGGCTACCGCACGCTGAGTTTGGTGCAGCGCATGGATTCCGCCGCTTCGGGCAGCGTTTTGCTGTACTGCGCGCTGTATCTGGGCGGGGTTCTTCTGTTATACGGCGTGGGGGTGCTGCTCATCGACCGCGCGCTGCTGCCCGCGCTGGAAAGCAGAAAACGGCAGAAGCAGTTTGTCGCGGCGGCTTCCCATGAACTCCGCTCGCCGCTGGCGGTCATCTCGGCCAACGCCGCGCTGCTGCCGCAGAGTGGTTCGGACGGCTCCGCAGCGGGGGTCATCCAGCGGGAATGCGGGCGGATGTCCCGGCTGATTGGCGACCTGCTGCTTCTGGCTTCGGCGGATGCGGAAGCCTGGGCGGTCGCGCTGGAACCGCTGGAGCCGGATACGCTGTTATTGAACGTATACGAATCTTACCTGCCGCTCTACGGCAAAAACGGCTGCACGCTCGTTTTAACGCTGCCGGACGCGCCCGTTTTGAAGATTGCGGGAGACGGCGAACGGCTTAGCCAGGTGTTGGGCGTCCTGCTGGACAACGCGCTTTCATACGGCGTGTCCGCGGAACAGAAAACGGTTGAGTTGAACGTCCGCTGCCAGAAGCAATGGGTGGTTATCTGTATTGCCGACCACGGCTGCGGACTCAGCGCGGAGCAGAAAGCGAGAATCTTTGACAGATTCTACCGGGCGGATACCGCGCGCAAGGAAAAACAGCATTTCGGGCTGGGGCTCTCCATTGCCAAGGAACTTGTAACGCTCCATAAAGGCACGCTGGACGTTTTGGATACGCCCGGCGGGGGCTGTACGTTCCGCGTGCAGCTGCCGGCGGCAAAATAGACGACGGCATAAGTTGACGGCGCGCTGAAAACGGCGCGCCGTTCTGATTTTTGGCTTTAGAGGATTTTTAGAGATTTGCCCGCTAAAATCAAAACCGTAAACAAACAGGAGGAGAAAAACGTATGAAACAATGGATCAAAACGATCGCGCTGGTGCTCTGCGCGGCTCTGCTGATAACGGCGGGCGGCTGCAAGAGCGCTCCGGGCTCGGAAAAGCTATCCGCCATTCCGTCGGAAACAGGGCGTTATATCGAACAACTCATCGATCTGCCGCTGCCGCAGGGGTATCAAGACCAGTATATCATCGGCGTCAGCGCGCTGGAAAACGGCGTGGAGGTCTTTACCTGCTCCTATTCGCAAGAGGGCGAAACCTCGCAGGCGCATTATTTTCGCCATACGATTCTAGACGACGGAACCGTGAAAACCACCGACGAACAGTGGCTCAACGATCTCGCTGTGAGCGGCGGAAACGAACTGCATGTTCGCCGCGCCGAGGATGGCGCGCTCTATATCTTCTTTGGCAACTACGACGATCAAGGCAACTCGAAGCATGTTTTGCTTGTCAGCCGCGACGACGGTAAAACCGGTACGCCGGTTACTGGCGACGGTCTCGACGCGCTCGCGAGCGTTACCAGTTACGGCGTTCTCTCCGACGGCAGCATTGCGTATGCGGACTATTACAACGCCAGCATCGGTTTACTGGATGCGAACGGAGACTTTCTGGATCAACTGGAAGGCGAAACCAACTTTACGATGCCTACGGTTGCGGCGTTCGGAACAAAGGTTGCGACCATCGCGCCGGAAGCAAAGGCGATTCG
>JBDKTD010000007.1:0-12660 GCA_039680365.1 Clostridiaceae bacterium | reverse complement strand
ATGTGCATTCCAACGATGTTCAACGATATCGGCGAGTTTTCACACGGGATGCACCGGGCGATTAACCGCGGCAGCAGCGTGCTGCTCATCAAGGCTAGCGACAGTATGAAGGATTCGATTGAGCAGTCGTACCAGTATCTCAAAGGGATTTGCGACAGCGTATGGATCGTCGACGCAAGCGGAGAAGAATCGCAGGATGACAGCCGCATCGTCCTGCCGTTATTCAAAAGAACGCAGTCGCTTTTACTGACTACGCTGGCGGTTCAAATCCTTTCGGTCTATGCGCCCGAATGCAATGGGCTGGACCCCAACAGAGACGCGCACAACGACTTTACGATTGTTGCGGCAACGAGAGTATAAGGTTCCTCGGAAACCGGATGGCGGAGATGTTTAAAAGGGCGAACGTTATCTCCGGAACACGATTGAACGTAGAATTCTATCGAGAGTAATAACGCATATTGAGATCTGAAACGGGGTGGATGCAGCATGGTTCGCGTTGGCGTAGATTTGGGCGGCACAAATATTGCGGTAGGCTTGGTCAACGAGCGTTACGAAATGATTGCCTGTACGAGCGTTCCAACGGGGGCAAAGCGGCCTGCGGCGCTGATTGTTGCGGATTTATGCAGCGCGGTGGATTCGGTGCTCCAAAAAGCGGGAATCCGCATAGAAGATTGCGAGATGATCGGCGTTGGCGCGCCGGGAACCTGCGATATCCAGCGCGGAATCGTGATTCGCAGCTACAGCCTCTCTTGGGCGAACATCCCGCTCTCCGAAATGATGGGAGAACGGTTTTCCGTACCGATTCGGCTTGATAACGACGCGAACTGCGCAGCGCTTGCCGAAGTAAAAGCGGGCGCTGCGGTCGGGTATGAAAATGTCGTTCTTGTTACCCTGGGCACGGGGATTGGAACCGGCATCGTCATTCACGGCAAAATCTACACGGGGCTGAAGGGCAACGGCACGGAGATGGGGCACGTGATGCTCAATATGGATGGAGAACTCTGCACGTGCGGACGGCGCGGCTGTTGGGATGCCTACGCCTCGGCAACATCGCTCATTGTGCAAGCAAAACGTGCCGCGGCATCACGGCCGGAATCGGCGCTGAACCGCATCGAGAACATGACGGGTCAAAGCGTTTTTGAAGCGGCTGATCAAGGCGATGTTACGGCGAAATTCGTTATTGCCCAGTACTGCGAGTATCTGGCCATCGGCATTTCAAACATAGTGAACGCTTTAGCGCCGGAGATGATTCTGGTTGGCGGCGGAATCAGCCGTCAGGGCGACAGGATTTTGGATCCGGTGCGGAAGTATGTCCGAGAACGCTGTTTTGATACGAGGGAAGATGCGCTCCCGATTATACAAGTGGCGAGCATGGGCAACGACGCGGGTATTATTGGCGCTGCCGCGTTGTAAAGATGCGGTATAGCCTTGCAAGAGTGCTTGCTTCACATATGCGTGTTTTTACAAAGAACTAAGAAGACCAAATAGTCCGCCTAGTAGAACGAATTCGCTTAAAGGCGACAGAGATATTCTGTCGCCTTTTGCATACGTGGTTTAATCCACGCTCCCCGCGGGGGGAGCGACTCGTGACGGCGTTTGCAGCGCTGTGCAGAGATCTAGGCATTGCACGGAGCACCTATTATTACGAATGCCATAATTTTCGAGATGAAAGCTCCTTGGAAGAAGCGATTCAAACGGCATACGACGAGAACCGGCGCGTCTACGGGCAGCGAAAGCGAAGCGTGTGTTATTCCGGAAAGGCGGGACAGTTTCACGCCGCCGCATCGGACGAAACATGGCGAGACGCGGCCTGGTTTCGGCCTATGCTTGCAAGAACTATCGTACGCATTCATCAAAGAGCAGCGAAGCCGCTATTCCCAACCTTCTGGCCAAAGATTTCAACAATCAGGCTCCCGGAGCCTGTGTCGTGAGCGATTTGACCTTTGTTCGCGTCGGAACAAGGTGGGCGTACGTTGCATCCAGCTCGAGCTTGGAGCCCGGGAGATCATTGGGCAAAGCGCAGGCGCAAATAAAAACGCCGAGCTGGTACGCAAGGCGTTTTCAATGGTGAAGGGGAATCTGTTCGACATCCAAATATTTCGCACGAACCGGGGCAGCGAGTTCGATAATATGCTGATAGACGAATTGTTCGACAGTTTCCAGATCAACCGCTCTCTGAACATGAAAGGCTGTCCATACGACAACGCTGCAGTCGAATCAAACTTCAAAATGATCAAAGCAGAGTTCGTTTACTCGCGCCGCTTTGAAACGCTTAGAAGCACCGGCTGGAGCTGCTGGATTATGTTCACTGTTTCAACAACATCCGTTTACACGGAACACTAAGATATTTGTCACAAGCAGAGTTAAGAGATCCCGTACCTTATAAAATCTGTTCGACTTTCTGTTGACAATCCAAGATTTCGACAGCCTCAGCAATCTCTCGATACGATTGGAACAGCAGATGATAAGGCGGCAGTTAAGCCACTCGTGTGAAATGATACTTTGCCGCACCTGTATCATCGTCGTAGGAATCCATTACAAACGAATATCCAGTTTCTTGAGCAAGAGATTCCATTACAAATTGCGTTGTATAGTGATACCATTGGGACACTTTCCGTCCGGTTTCGTGCAAGTGCTTGATTGCGGGGCAGTAGTGAACATCAACACTTAACACACCGTTTTCAAAAGTAATACTGGCGGCATCGAGCGCTTGTTCCCTGGCGTAGGTGTCCTCAATCTTTTCTTTGAGTGCCGAGAGCCCAACGCTACGAACAGCATCGATTAGCTTGCAGTAAACATGGTGTGTAAACTGCTCTAAATATTCGCGCACCGCTTCTATACCATAATTCGAGCCAATATAATCTATTCCGCTGTTCATGATACTGTGAAAATCTCTATGGAAGTATTCGTTTTGTGATGCCTTTCGATCCATAATTTCTGTATTCTCATCAATAATAATTCGCCCGTCGAACACGGCTGGGTCATAGATCAGCATTGAGCAGGCGGCATGATCGGTACCGTTGAAATTGTAGATATAGTTTAGGCCGACTTTCTCGACTGCGGAACGGTAAGAATCGCAATGAAGACAGTAATCGTGATATGGAACGATACCAATTTCATCCTTTAGCTTCAGTAAGCGGCCTTTTGAAGGGCATACATGCATCACATTCATGAACCAGCCAGCCTTTTCATTCAAATACATGGTGAAATCGGCGGCTTCTTCGTTCAGCGTACCGGCCCAGTATGAGAAACACCCGCGAATGCCTTCCTTTTTTACGAAAAGAATGAGGGGAACGCCATCCCCCGTTGGCGCAAACAGGTATTCCCAGAAACGATCCAGCTCCTTGCGCCCGTGATGGTCCTCCAGATAAGTGAACAGTTCGCTGTATGTAGGAATAAACTCGGTACATGAGATCATAATCATCATCCTTTTCGTTGATCTTTTTTCTATATACGGACGGCAGTTATGCCGAGTATAACAGCCAATGCTTCAATCTCCGCGGAAAAATCACCGTAAGCCAGCGCAAAGTGCTGACCGGCGTATTCCTGGCAAAGCTTGTCAACAGATCCGTCCAGTTCAACATCCAGAGCGGGCATGCAGCCGCCGCGCGGAAGAGTATGCTTTCCCTGACCTGTGCCATACAACAAGTGATACGAACCTACGTCTTCTACAAGACGCAGGTAGGTAATACGCTCCGGACGCATTACGCCGCTGACTTGAATGCCGGAAAAACCGGGATGCTCCATAAATTTCTGGACCTTGACGGTGTCGCATCCCATGCTCAACGGCATGAATCCGCATGGAGAGAACGTGACGGTGTTTTCAAAATGCGTCAGAGAATCTCCATAGGTGACAGTATGGCCGGAAAGCCCGTTCAGAATCATCATAGAAACAGTATTCAGCATATCGCCTTCGCAGGATGCTACGATATGATCATCTGCCAACAGCGAAAGCGCGACACATGGAACGGCTTTGTATTCTTTTGAAAACTCATATTGGCATTTCACGTTGACGGCAGCCCAATGACGTGCGGACGAGAATTCTTTGAGGGCAACATAGAGCGCCATGGTCTTTTTCAGCATGTCCGATTGGACGTCGCTTTGAATCTGCGCTGATTTGCCGAGAAGCAGAATGCTTTCTTGAATTGCGTCATCCGGCACGTTTCCAGCCGCGGTGATGAGGGAAAAAGAATCCAGGTGTTCGACTTCCGGCCCAATCAGATGTCTAAGTAATACATGATCAAAGGTGCCGGGGTAAATACTCATGGAAGTATATCCAAACAGGCCGATCTTCGCATAAAACAAGTAATCGGCGGTGGATGCGGATTGCGCGAATGCGCGCAATTGATTTATGATTTGCGAATCTCGCCAGCTGCCGATCAGAACGCGCGTATTCAACCGAATTCGTTTTATTACACCGGAAATCATTGCCGCGGATACATAAGAACCGGTGCTCTCTTTGCGCCCCTGAACCTCCTCCAACGGGAATCCCCAAATGATCACAGGCAAGCCGCGCAATTCTTTGATGACGGACATAACAACGTTACATTCCACCCACGAGGCTAAGACAAGGACGACACCGCATAAATCCTGCCGCATCAGTTGCCGAACGGCAGAAACCGCCTGCGTATCATTTGTTACAATCTCAGGCCGATCAATTTTCAGGAGCTCAACAGCGGAAAGTGCCAGCTGAATTTCGTTTATGATCGCAGCCGTGTTGCTGCCCAAATAGTCGGCATGCCCGACCCAAATTATGCCCGTTTTTTTCATACAGGAGCCCTTTCTTGCATTGTGACATTCCTTATCAGACGGATTTGATCGCAGAAAAAACGTTGCAGCGCTATGACCTTGTGATACAGCCAGGCTATTTGAAAAACGGTTGATCCTGTCCAGCTCATAAGCTTTCCTGAGCGACAGTATAGCATGGTTACAAAAAAATGCACTACATAAATTACTAAATAGCAAAATGTTTTCGAAATGCGATTGAAACGAAATAACAAAATATTCAAAACGAAATAACAATTCTAAAAACCAAGGGAAAATGGTTGAAAAGGCATGAAACTATATTGACAATAAAACTCAAACAAGTTAAAAATATCAAAGGCGACCGGAAAAAAGCGCCGAATTCAAATCAAACATCAGAAAAAATCAGTAATTACGAAATAAAAATGCGAATGACGAAAAACGAAACATTTCAGTATGGCTTTGCTTTCAAATTATAGCTATGGAGGAATAAAAATGGAGATGAATTCAAACGGTGGGACTCTTCGGCAAAACAGCCTGATCAACGGGATATCTAAGTTCTTTTCCAACTATGTCATTTTGGTTCCGATTATTCTGCTCGTTATTGTTTGGTCGCTGATTGCGCCGAACTTTATGACCTATGCAAATTGGATGAACATCCTTCGCCAGGTATCCATGATTGCGATCTTGGCGGCAGGCGCCTTTTTCATTATGGCAACCGGAGACTTTGACCTCGGGCTTGCTTCGGTAGTTGGCCTTACCGGCTGCGTGTTTGCCAAGTTGATGGTGAACTACGGCTGGAGCCCATTTGCGGCGGGTGCTATCGCTGTGGGCATCGGTTTGCTAACTGGCATTATTAATGGATGTATGGTTACGATCTTCAGCATTCCCGCCTTTATAGCTACGCTGGGCATGCAGTACATCTGCCGAGGCCTTTGCTACGTTGTAACGAATTCATATCCCATTTCCGGCGTGCCGGAGTCTATTGGATGGATTGGGCGCGGCTATTTGCTCGATACGATTCCCTGGCCCGTTATATTCATGATCGTGATTTATATTGTTGTCGCGTTTGTTGCTTCACGAACGCGGTTTGGCCGCTTTGTCTATGCGGTTGGCGGCAACGGCGAAGCGGCATACCTCTCCGGAATCAATGCCAAGAGTATTAAGCGGATCGTGTTTACACTGGGTGGATTAGCGGCAAGTATAGCCGGTATTATTCTTGTGTCGCGCCTCAGCTCCGGGCAACCCACCGGGGGTACGGGATGGGAGTTTAAAGCGGTTATTGCTGTTGTTATGGGTGGTGTTTCGCTCACTGGCGGCAAAGGAAAACCGATCGGGGTTGCGCTGGGCGCTGTGTTGGTTGGAATTCTGGAAAACGGAATGACGCTTCTGAACATTAACTCGTATTTCCAGCAAGTGGTACAGGGAATTGTGCTTGTATGCGCAATCGGTTTTGACGTATATAAGACCAAGCGTCAAGCAGCCTCAAAATAAAGGAGTGTGCTAAATGGGAAATCGAGAAGTTATTCTTGATATAAAAAACATCACAAAGAGTTTCCCCGGCGTCCGCGCGCTGAATAGTGTTAGCTTTCAGGTTGGAAGAGGCAGCGTACACGCGTTAGTGGGCGAGAACGGCGCGGGGAAATCGACATTGATTAACGTGCTGACTGGCATTTATCAGCCTGACGGCGGTACATACTTTTTCAAAGGCGAAGAAGCCCATGTTAAGACGCCGCTTGAAGCGCAAATGCTCGGCATTAGTGTTGTGCATCAGGAACTCAAGCTTTCTGAAACGCTGTCTGTGGCAGAGAATATCTTCCTCGGTCGACCGTTCCTCAATAAAGCGCGGTTGGTTGATTGGAGAAAACTGAAACAAAAAGCAAGTGAACTGCTCGAAAGCCTGAATATAAAACTTGATGTGGACGCCGAGGTTTCTCGCTTGTCGGTTGCACAAAAACAAATCGTTGAAATCTGCAAGGCGCTGTCATTCAACGCGGAACTCATTATTATGGACGAACCTTCCGCTACACTGACGGACAAAGAACTGGATTCTTTGTTTCATATCATCGATGTTCTGAAAGCGCGCGGAGTTACGATCGTTTACATCTCTCACCGGATGGAAGAGATCTTCCGCATTGCCGACACGGTAACGGTGCTGCGCGACGGCGGGCATGTTGCTACGCTTCCGGTTGCAGAAGTGGATCGGAAAAAGTTGATTGCTATGATGGTAGGGCGTGCGCTTGGCGATGAATATCCGAAACTGAAAGCGGAGATCAAAGACGTTGCTCTCGAGGTAAAGAACCTCTCTGCAAAAAAGCTGCTCAGAAATATAAACTTCAATGTGCGGCATGGAGAGATAATTGGCATATCCGGGCTGGTCGGCGCTGGACGCACGGAGACGGCGCGCGCAATATTCGGCGCGGACAAGAGAACCAGCGGCGAAATATACATCGATGGTAAATTGGTCAGGATCAATAACGTGATTGATGCGGTCAAACATAAAATCGCGCTGGTTCCAGAGGACCGAAAGAAGCAGGGGTTGATTCTAATCCATTCCGTTAAGCATAATGTCTCGCTTGTTAACCTTAAAAATGTCTGCAAAAAGGGCCTTCTGAACGATGGCCTCGAGCGGAGCATGGCGAGGAAGTATGTAGAAATACTCAGCATCGCAACACCGACGGAAGAGAAAGAAGTCCGGTTGCTTTCCGGCGGAAACCAACAGAAGGTCGTTCTGGCAAAATGGCTTGCCGTTGATTCGAAAATCATCATTTTTGACGAACCGACCCGAGGCGTTGATGTAGGCGCTAAAGCGGAGATTTATAAGTTGATGTGCCGACTGGCTCAGGAAGGCAAGGCGGTAATCATGATTTCATCCGATCTGCCGGAACTGATCGGTATTTGCGATCGCATTTATGTCATGCGGGAAGGCACAATTTCCGGGGAGCTGGAGCGTGAAAGTTTCAGCCAGGAAGCAATTCTGGGTTTTGCGGTTTCCTGATATCCGCAAATAAAATCGTCCTCGACCATGTAATGGTTTTGGAAAATATAAAATGGAGGGATCACTAGATGAAAAAGATTCTCGCGCTCGTTCTCGTTATGTGCACCGTTCTGTCCATCATGGTGGGATGCAGCACCGTGCCCACCCCTGCGGCCACACAGGATGCTACGGAAGCACCCGTTGCAGATGCAGCCGTGCCGGAGACGGCAGAAGCTTCTTCGGACGACCAGATTACCGTAGGCGTCGATCTGTATTACAGACGTGATGAATACTATGTTGATCTTGAAACTACTTTCCGCGCTTACGGCGCTGAAAAAGGGTACAACATGGTGATTTGCGATGCGGATGGTGATATCGCGACCCAGATTTCCCAGATGGAAGACTTCATCGTACAAGGCGTTGATGTCATCCTGCTGGCGGCTGCCGATCCGGACGCGCTGATCCCGGTTTGCCAGGAAGCAATCGATGCCGGAATCCCTGTTATCTGCTATGACGGCGGGATTAATTCCGACATTTGCGCCACAAAAGTTATCTTCGATTTCTACGAAGATGGAAGTATGGTTGGCGATTGGGCTGTTAAGTACATCAACGACAACCTTGGCGGAAAAGCGAAAGTTGCGGTTCTGGACTTCCCCGCATCCCCGATCGTCTGTGGCCTGCGCGCACAGGGATTTGTTGAAACCGTGTCCAAGCTGCCTGGTGTTGAGATCGTATCTCAGCAAGACGGCAAAGCATCCCGTACGGAATCCATGGCTGTTATGGAAAACATTCTGACGGCGAATCCGGATGTCAATCTGGTGTACGGCATCAATTATGACACTGGCGCAGGCGCTGCCGCCGCGATTGAAGCTGCCGGTTCCAGCGCGGTTGTTTGCTGCAACGCATGGGGTCAGGAAGGCTTTACACAGTTGGAGAACCGCAACAAGATCATTCTGTGCATGGCTGCATCCTCTCCCGTTACCCAGGCTCGCGATGCGATTGATGCAATTGAACCCGCACTTGCCGGTCAGAAACTGCCCGCCGAAACGCTGTCCCACTCAACGTTGCTGACAGCTGACAACATCAACGATTACGATTGGGAATCCATCGTTGCTGCGCGCGCAAAATAAAACATAAGCAAGATTCTCCAGCGGTGAGGGCATCCCCCCAAGGGTGCCCTCACCCAATCCATAAGCCGCCTGCAAGCGGGTTCACGCAGCTGAAAAGGGGAAAGCACAAAACATGCCGTATTTTATCGCGATTGATTTGGGAACAACCGGGTGCCGCAGCATCGTTTTTGACGAGCAGTTGCATTGCTTGGCAAGCAGCTATCGCGAGTATGGTTTGATTACGCCGCGTGAAAAATGGGTGGAGCAGGATGCGGAACTATGGTGGCGGCTTACTCAGCAAACAGTTCGCGATGCCTTACGTGAATCGGCTGTTGACACAGATCAGATCGGCGGAATCGCCGTCAGCAGTCAGGGCATCACAATTATGCCTGTTGACAAACAATTATCACCCCTGCAAAATGCAATTAGTTGGCTCGATGTACGCGCAGAAGAGCAGGCGGAGTGGTTGCGCAGAGATTTTGGCAACCGCGAGATTTTCACATTAACCGGAAAACAAATCAATGCGGCATACTCTCTTCCGAAGATACTTTGGCTGAAGAAACACAAAACGACTGTGTTCTCATCCACTTGGAAGTTTCTGATGCCGCTCGATTTTATCACAGGGAAACTAACGGGGAACTGCGTGACTGACCACACTATGGCGTCGGGTACGCTCCTTTATGATATGAAAGCAAAGACCTGGAGCAGCAGGATTTTACAACAGTATGAGCTCTCGGCGGATCAACTGCCCGTGTTGAAATGGAGCGGTGAAATCGCGGGCACACTGACAGCCGAAGCGGCCGAGGCGCTGCATCTGAGAGAAGGATGCCCGGTAGCGGTTGGCGCGCAGGATCAGCGCTGTGCTTCCCTCAGCGTTGGTTTGCGGCCAGGGGTTATGAGCATCTCCCTCGGTACTTCCGGCGCAATCTGTAAGTACTGGGACGCGCCGCACACGGAAGGCGACATGCGCATCGGCTGGTCCGCCTATATCAACGAAAATTCTTGGGTAACAGAAGGCGTAATCAACACCGCAGCAGCAAGCCTGAGATGGCTTCGCGACACTATGTTCCCTGGAATGGAATATGAGGGAATCGATACCGAGGCGGAAGCTGCGCAAAACCGCGGGAGCTGCCTGCTGTTCTATCCTTACTTGAACGGCCCAAGTTCGCCGGATAACTATCCCGAATCCACGGGGTGTTTTCACGGCGTTAGTTTATCCACGCAGCGCGGTGATTTCGCGCTGGCTGTGCTTGAAGGAGTTGCGTTTCAAATTCGAATCATGCTTGAGGCAATGCAAGCATACGAAAACGTACATACACTGGTTCTTTTTGGCGGAGGCGCTAAAAGTACGCTGTGGGCGCAGATTATTGCCGATATAACGGGCATTTGCATAGAAGTGCCGGAGACCGCGGAAGCGGCGGGTGCAGGGGCGGCGATTCTCGCTGGTATCGCGGCGGGAACATTCGACAGAAACAATACTCCTGTACTGAGGCATAACCGCAGTTATCAGCCAAGCGGACGTCAGGCGGCGTATGAGGCGAAATTTCAAACTTATCGTCAGCTGGAAAAGAAGCTCTGGCACTGAAGGGGATTATGGCTATGACGTATATCATAAACGCGCGCATTGTACTGGAAACGGAAATTCTACGGGATGGAGTTCTGGTGATGGATCAGGGCCGAATTCTGGAGTTTGGGCGCGCTTTTGAGATCCCCGTTCCCGAAGATGCCGTTGTGATTGACGCGCAGGATCACTTTGTCGGTCCCGGATTCGTCGATATTCATGTGCATGGCGGCAATGGATATTTCTTCTATCAAGACCCGGAGAAGGCGGCCGGGCATTTTCTGGCGCATGGTGAAACAACAATTCTGGCTGCTCTATATTACGATCTGTGCAAAGCGGATCTTTGCGCGTCGATTGAGCGTATCAAAACTGCTGTATCCGGCGCACAGGGCGCGTCACGAGCGATAGCAGGAATCTATATGGAAGGCCCGTATATGAATCCGAAGTATGGAGCATGTGCGGAAAAGAATCAGTGGCGCGGCAGCATCAAACGATCCGACTACGAGGAACTGGCCGACGCCGCAGGTTCGTTTGCCAAGGTTTGGGCGGTTGCTCCTGAGCGGGAAGGGATTCCTGCTTTCATGGAGTATGTTAAGGGCGTCAATCCAAACGCGGTGTTTGCCGTTGGCCACAGTGAGGCAACGCCGGAACAGATAAAATCTGTCAAGCATTACGGGCTGCACCTGCAGACACATTGTATGGATGCAACCGGCCGGATTTGCAAATATTCCGGCACCCGCGGGTGCGGGCCGGATGAGGCGTGTTTTCTGGATGACGACATGTTCGCCGAATTAATCTGCGATTCTTGTGGAATCCATGTTAACCCGGATATGATGCGCTTGGTCTTAAAAGTAAAAGGGATTGAACATACGGTTCTGATTACCGACAGTTTCGTTAGCGAAGCTTCCCCCGCGGCGGCGTTTCAACACGTAGAGGATCTGGTATTTGATGAAAGCGGTCAGCTCAGCGGCAGCAAGCTAACGATGAATGTTGCCTGCAGAAACATCATGGCGCATACGCATTGCGGAATCACGGAAGCTTTTATCATGGCGTCACTTAACCCGGCTAAGGTCATTGGAATGGAAAGCGAAATCGGCTCGATTGCATGCGGAAAAGCTGCGAATCTTGTATTCGTTGATGATAGATTCGAAGTAAGTCAGGTGATTTTAGGTGGAGAGATTTGGAAAGACGAATAAAACAAGAGGATAGAATATCCCGCATTCTGCGGGAACTGCAGGTAAACGGCGTTATACACATTGCTGAACTCAGCCAAACGCTGCAAGTTTCCCCTGCAACGATTCGCAAAGACCTGCTGCGATTGGAAGAGGTTGGCAGGCTTTCGCGCGTCAGCGGCGGCGCGGTTGCGCACGCGGTTACTACGCGTGTATTTGGCAGCGATTGCGTTCCGCGTACGCGCAATATGGAGCTGAAACAATGCGTTGCCAAGGAAGCCGCAAAGCTCATCCATGATCGCGACTCTCTCATTGTTACGTCCGGCGCTACGCCGCACCTGACTGCAATCTACGCAAGCCAATGCAAAAATCTGCGAATTCTGACGGACTCACTGAATATCGCTGAGGACTTGTGCCGAAGGAAGGATTATCAGGTGATCATTCTTGGCGGAGAAGTCTATACGCGGGACTGCTTCATTCATGGCCGCGACGCTGTGAGTCAAGTTGTTCGGTATATGGCGGATAAAGCCATTATGACGATGGACGGTGTGGACGCAAAAGTGGGTCTGTCTACCCTGCGGGTCGAAGGGGCGGATACTCTCAAATCCATTATGGCGCGGGCGCGGGAACGGATTATTGTGGCGGATATTACGAAGATTGGGGAAGAGAGTTTCTGCCATATTGGTGATATATCCATGATTGATGTGCTGGTTACAAATAAAACGGACAATCCGGCAAAAATGGAAATATTGCGGCAGATAGAGAATGCGGGTGTTAAGGTACGGTATGCGGACATTACTTGTGAGGATCGAATACCGGATTATGAATAAGGCGAATATCAATCAAAAAAAGAAGAGGTACAAATATGTTACAAGCAGGAACAGCACTGGCGGACATCTCTCCAAAGTTGGGTGAAGAGTTAGGCGGCTACCCGCACTATCCTAGAAATAATACCGGCATCCACGATCCCTTGTATGCCGCATGTTTATATATTGACAATGGAGAAACGCAAGTGGTAATGGTTACGCTTGATCTTCTCTTTTTCTCCAAAAAGCATGTAACTGCTGTTCGGCAGCGTGTGGAGGCGGCTTGCGGAAT
>JBDKTD010000057.1:0-5916 GCA_039680365.1 Clostridiaceae bacterium | reverse complement strand
TCATGGGAACGCCCAGAAACAGCGCGGCGGCGGGGATGACAGCGCTTGTGACCACCCAGATGGTGATGAACTCCTCCGCGCGGAGCGCGACGCCCGCAACGTAGAGTTCGTCGGCAATCTGGTCGAGTCTGCGCAGGCGGACGCGTTCTTTATTGCCTTGCGCGCGGCGGGAACGGGCGCTTTCCAGCCCGCTGTCGAACAGCGCCCGGACGCGCTTTTCCAAAGCGCGCTGCTTGCGCGTACGGAGCAGAGCCAGCAGATAGAACACAAAAAATGCCGCGATGCCGCAGAGCAGGACCACTAGTAATTTCATCATCCGCTGTTTCCGCCTCCTTCCGCTTCGTTTTGCCGGGTCGTCCGGCTTAAGAGAACCATTCGTCCTTGACGCCCGCGCCGCTGGCGGCGAGCTTGTCGCAGCATCGCGGCTTGATGCCGGTGGGTCGGAACCGCCCCGGCGCGCGCCCGTCGCCATAGTCGTAAACAAAGATATCCTGCGTAACGATTACGTCGCCTTCCATGCCGAGCACTTCGCTGATGCTGGTGATCTTGCGGTTGCCGTCCCGAAGGCGCGTCTGCTGCACGATGATATCGATAGCGGAGGCAACCTGCTGGCGGATGGCCGGAATCGGCAGGTTCATGCCCGCCATGAGCACCATGGTTTCCAAGCGCGCCAGCATATCCCGCGTGGAGTTGGCATGCCCGGTGGTCATGGAGCCGTCGTGGCCGGTGTTCATGGCCTGCAGCATGTCCAGCGCTTCGCCGCCGCGCACCTCGCCGACGATGATGCGGTCGGGGCGCATGCGCAGCGCGTTTCGAACAAGGTCGCGAATGGCGATTTGACCTTTGCCCTCCAGGTTGGCTGGGCGGGCTTCCAGCGTCAAAACATGCTTTTGCTGGAGCTGAATCTCCGCCGCGTCCTCAATGGTGATAATGCGCTCGTCATGCGGAATATAGGCCGAGAGCACGTTGAGCAGCGTGGTTTTTCCGCTGCCGGTGCCGCCGGAAACGACGATGTTGAGCCGTCCTTTGACGCAGGCTTCCAAAAACGCCGCCATCTTCATGGTCAAACTGCCGAAACTGATGAGGTTTTCAACTGTCAGGGGATTGCGGGAGAATTTTCGAATCGTGAGCAGGGGGCCTTTGAGCGACAGCGGGGGAATGACGGCGTTGACGCGGGAGCCGTCCAGCAAGCGCGCGTCCACCATGGGGTTTGCCTCGTCAATATGCCTGCCCAGCGGGGAAACGATGCGGTCGATGACGTTGAGCAGCTGCTCGTCGTCGTAAAACGTCACGTCGCTGAGGACGATTTTGCCCTTGCGTTCGATGAACACCTGCTTTGCACCGTTGACCATGAGTTCGCTGATGGAATCGTCCGCAAGCAATTTTTCCAGCGGGCCGAGGCCGCGGATGGAGTCGAAAATTTCCCCGGCGATGCGCATGCGCTCCGGACGGGCAAGGTTTGCCGCCTGCTCTTCCAGCGCAGATTCAATGATCGCGCGTGTCTCCGGCTCGTTGGCGCCGCCGCCCTGCTTATCCTCGCGCTTGTTGAGCGTTTCCACCACCTTCAGGTGGACGCGCTCGCGCAGCAGGCTCGCCTCGTCCGCCTCGACGGAGACGGCGGTTCCCGTAGGAATGGAGGGATTCTTTTTATCCAGCCGTTCGAGCAGACCCACGCGTTATGCCCTCCTGGTCAGTGATTTTGCGAATTTTACAATGGCGAGCGTCGCCTTGGAACGCGGCGCGCAGGTCATCAGCGGGATGCCCCGGTTCACCGACGTGATAGCGGCTTTCGGGTCGTTGGGCACCACGAGCGCGGGCGCGGATTCCAAAAGATTGGCGACGTCCTTGACCTTGATGTTCGAAATGCCGTCCTTGTTGATAACGATTTTAATCTTGTCGCTCAGGTTCAGCGCTTCCAATATCTTGAGGCTGCGCTTGGCGTCGTGGAGGCTCGCGATATCCTCGTTGACCACGAAATACACCGTGTCCGCCAGCTCAAAAGCGGAGATGGCGCAGTCGGAGAGCGTCACTCCCATATCCAACACGATATAGTCGAACTCCGGACGGAGCGTGGAGAGAATCGCTTCAATGTGCTCCGGCCGGATCAGTTCGGCATATTCCGGCGAACTGCTCGAAAGCATGACCATGACTCCCGTGTAGTGGCGGATGAGATAACTCTTCATGGTGGCGAGTTCAAAGGTGTGCTCTTCCACCATGTCCGCAATCGTATCGCCCTTCGTGATATCCAGAAACACGCCGACGTCGCCGAACTGGAGGTTCAGGTCGATCAGCGCGACTTTTTTGTTCTGCGCGGCGAGCGCGCAGGCAAGGCTGACCGCCAGCGTTGTTTTGCCAACGCCGCCCTTGGCGGAAAAGAAGGCCGCAATCTTGGAGTCGTAGGTCGCAACCTTTGCCATGCTGCTTCTGCGGTGGCGGTCGCGGCTGACGGCGGTGAGGATATGCGTTTTAATCTGTTCCACACCGCTGTTTATGTCGATTACCCGCGCAATTCCGCTCTCCATGGCGCGCGCCATATCGGAAGGCTCCGGGTGGGGCATTAACAGCAGAATGGTGATATCGCTGCGGTTGGTATACATGCGCTCGGCAAAGTCAAACTCCGATTCCGGCTCGCCGCGCGTCACGATCAACAGCACGTCCGCGGGCTGCGTGCCCGCTTTTTTAAGGCCGTCCTTATCCGGGCGGAGCGAGCAGACGATGCGGAGCGCTTCGTCCTGCAGCAGGCCTGCCGCCGCTTTTCGATCGTCGGCGGAAAACGCCGCCAGCATGATGCGTACACTATCCATGATTCGGCTCCTTAATCGGCCTGATTCAGCAGGGTATCGCTGACGATTGGGTCTTCGGTATTCTGCGCGTGGTCGCTGGAAGCGCGCAGGGCAAGTATGATTACGCCGCTTTTTGCGCTTTGTATGACGCGCAGTGCGTCTTCCGGCGTTAAAAACAGCGTTACGCTGGCATACAATTCCGCGGGCGCTTCGTCCGTTGCGGTGCTTGCCTTCAGGGTGGTTCCGATGGCGGCAACGCAGACGTTCTGCGCCGCAACTAACGTTGTTGCCTGCGTAGGAACGGTCGTGGCGTCAGCGGGCACCGTCTGGCCTGCCGCCAGGCACGAAGTCGTCGTGTAGGCGATCACGTCCACATAGTCCCCGCGCTGGAGGAAACCGGCAACGCCGGAAATTTCGTCCACGGCCACGGTGACCGCGCGCATGCCTTCCGGCACGATGTACGAAAGTCCGCTTTCGGTCTGTCCCGGCTGCTTGAGCTTGACGGGCAGGATCTCTTCGCCAGCTACGATCAGATTTTCGGTGACAAAACCGACGACCTCTTCGGGCGTACGTGCGGCGAGCGGGTGAGAGGTGCCCTGCGGCACCTGCTTGACCGTTACCATTTCCGCCGTGATGGAAGAGTAAGCCGGAATATCGGCCGCCGCGACCAGCACGCTTTCATAGACGACCTTGACTTCGCTTTTCTGCTCCAGCTTGCCCAGGTAAAAATAGAGCAGCGCGCCTGCCGTAAGCGCCGCAATCAGCGCAAAGAGGATTACTTTTTTCATGAAACTGCTCCTTCGTTCATCCCGGAACGCCTGAAACCGTATTGCCGCAGGGCGTCCGATTCCAGCCGCGGGGTGGATTGTGCCATCGTTATTTGCTCAAAACGAGGCTGTATACGCCAAATCCCGACGCGGTGCCCGTCAGGTCGCCGTCGGCAGCGCCGATGTTTACCATGTCAACATACGAGCCGATGACGCAGCCTTTATCCGCATAGGTGGTGTAATCCTCCAGAACGAATGCGGCAAAACCTACGACCCGCACGTATTTATGCGAGCTGTCGGTGTAGACGATGACCGGCACCTTCATCACGCGCGGACAGTCGTCGCTGTAGCAGCCCGCCTTGCAGCCGCCGTTGGAAGGATAGTGCGTGCAGGCGCTGTACCGGGCTACGATGCCCGAGTAGGTCGGCCCGGTCATATTGCCGGGTTCTATGGGGAGCACCGTGCCAAGGGTGAGCTTGGTCTGATATCCGTTTGCAAGCCAGTTCGTGTAGTCGTTCGCGCCTCCGCCCTTAACGCCGTCGAGGTCGATTGCGCCGAACGAGCCGTTCGAGACTTCATCCGTTTTTAAGCCGTATTTCAAAATCGCATGCTGGGTTGTTCCGGTTGCGATCATGTCATTCAAAATACTTTCCTGAATCGAGAGCGGCACCAGATCCGAGAGCGCCGCGCAGGGGACGACTTTCGCTTGCGCCGAGCGGTTGAACGTGATTTCGTCGATGCCGAAGATGCGCGCAAACGCGGTTTCCGAAACGGCGGGCTGCGTGACCGTGATGGAATGGTACGCGCCGCCGTCCAAATCCCCAAATGTAACGCTCGCGGTAGAAGCGTCCGCAACTCCGTTCTTGGTCAGGTACTCGCGCGCGGTCGAAGTTGCCGCCGCAAGCCCCGCTGCGTCGGAACTCTTGATGGGCAGTTTCAACCCGCCCGCCAGTACCGCCGCGTCCACGGCGGTCTGCGTCTGCGCGGTCTTAACGTAAGCGGCCCCCATGTCGGTTACCGTCGCGGCAACGCCGACCAGCGCGGTCATGGCCAGCACGACGATGAGGAGGGATTCGCCCAGTTCCTCGGCTTTGAGCCAGGAGAAGAAACGACGGGAATGCTGTTTCATTGCCGTGTCATCCTTTCCATGCGGGTAACGGCGCATGCGCTGAAAAAAGTTGAAGGCGGACCCATGCCGCCTGTATTTGCAAAAGTGAATCGCCTGCCGGCCAGCTCGTCTGCTCAGATCATCTTTTCAGCTCATCTTCATCGTGCATTCGGATCGCAGGTGAAACGCCCCGTCCTCGGCGAGAAAAGAGGTCAGCGGCGTGAGCGTCGGCAAGTCGTAGGTGGTGACGACGGTGATGTCCCCGTCGCGAAAATTCGAGCTGTTGGAGTAGGTTACGGTTACGACAAGATTTCCTGTCATGTAATCCGGCTTCATGGCGTTGATGCGGTCGGTTACGTCCGTCGTGTTGCTGGAAGCGCTGGTTGCGACGATTCCCGCGCGCACGCCTTCCCGCGTAATATTGTCCAGAACGAGCCGGTTGGAAGCAAGCCACCCGAGCTCGATCATACCGCAGATCAGAAGCAGAAGAAGAGGGAGCGTCAGCGCAAGTTCGACCGCTGACTGGCCGCTTTCACGGCGCTGTTTCAACCATCTTTTTTGCATCGACGCTCCCTCCATTCCATTACCATACGTTTCAGTACTAGAGCGAGAGAAAACCGCTCATTCCGCTCAGCAGTTCAGCCGCTCTGCCGCCGGCCGCCGTAATGCCGAATTCAGCGGCAATCGCGGCGAGCGCTACGATCAAGCCGTACTCGACCATCGCCTGGCCGCTTTCATCCCTGAAAAAATGCAGCATAACAGCACGATCCTTCAGGATCCGAGCGTCAGCTTGTCGCCGATGCCGGAGAACAGCGTGTTCGCTTTGCCGCCGAGAGCTGTGAGGCCGACGATTACGACCACCGCGACGAGCGCGATAATCAGGCCATATTCGACCATGCCCTGACCGGATTCATTCATTAAAAACCGTTTCATATTCTCTTTCCTCCGCTTTCAGACCGTTCAGGATCCCGAGCCGATGGTCAGCTTGTCGCTAATGCCGGAGAACAGCGTGTTTGCCTTGCCGCCGAGAGCGGTGAGACCGACGATGACGACAACCGCGACAAGCGCGATGATGAGGCCGTATTCGACCATGCCCTGGCCGGATTCATTCATCAAAAACCGTTTCATATTCTCTTTCCTCCGCTTTCAGACCGGTCAGGATCCCGAGCCGATGGACAGCTTGTCGCTAATGCCGGAGAACAGCGTGTTTGCCTTGCCGCCGAGAGCGGTGAGACCGACGATGACGACAACCGCGACA
>JBDKTD010000280.1:0-7000 GCA_039680365.1 Clostridiaceae bacterium | reverse complement strand
CTGCCGGAATACCTGATTAAAAAAGACTGGTCGGACGGCGAAAAGATATTTGAGTTCAACCGCGCCATCATCGACGCAACGGAAGAAAACGCGGGCTGTTTCAAACTGCAGATCGCGTTTTACGAAGCGCTGGGGCTGGACGGTATGCGCGCGTTTTCCAAGACGCTGCGGTATGCCCGGAGCCGCGGCAACGTAACCATTACGGACGCAAAGCGCGGAGATATCGCCTCCACCGCCGAGCAGTATGCAAAAGCGCACTTTTCCGGCGATTTTGAAACGGACGTGATGACCATCAACGTCTTCATGGGTGAGGACGCGGTCTCCCCCTATTACCCGTATCTGGCCAAGGATAAAGGCGTGTTCGCGCTGGTCAAAACCAGCAATCCCAGCGGAAAAGACTTTCAGGACCTGCTCGTGGACGGCGAAACGCTCTATGAGCGCACCGCGCGAAAGGTTTCCGAATGGGGCGAGCGCTTCCCCGGCGAGAGCGGGTTCTCCGCCATCGGCGCGGTCACGGGGCTGACCTATCCGGAGGAGTTCGAGCGCATTCGCCCGCTGCTGCCGCATACCTTTTTGCTCATCCCCGGCTACGGCGCGCAGGGCGGCACCGGCAAGGATATCGCGGGCTTTTTCCGAGACGGTATCCGCGGCGTGGTCAACTCCTCGCGCGGGTTGATCACCGCGCACAAGGGCAAAAGCGAGGGCGAGGACTTTGCGGAGTATATCCGCGCCGCCGTCCTCACGATGAAGCAGGACATTATAAAATGGCTGTAACCCGTCCTGTAATTACTCCGGATTCGTTGAAAGCGGGATTTTCAAAATGGCTGTCATTCTCAGTAATAAACAAATTGCAAACGGCATCTTTCGCATGACCGTTTCCGGCCTGACGCTCGGACGCGCGGGGCAGTTCTACCTGCTGCGCGTACCCGGCGCGCTGGATCCGCTGTTAGGCAGGCCGATCAGCATTTTCGAATGCGGCGCGGAGACGGACGAGACCACTTTTGTGTACCAGAAAGTCGGCCGCGGCACGGCGCAGTTCAGTTTGCTTTTGCCGGGGCAGACCATCGAAGCGCAGGGGCCGTTCGGCAACGGGTTCCCGCTCGCTCCCGGCCATGCTGTCGTCGTTGGCGGCGGCATTGGAACCGCGCCGCTGTTCCAGCTCGTCAAGGAGCTTCGCGCAAGCGACCCCGCGCGAATGATCGAGGTGTACCTTGGCTTTCGCGAGGAAGCGTACGGAGTTTCGGAGTTCGAGCGGTATGCCGACTCCGTTTCGATCAACGTTGGCGGCATCGTAACCGACGGCGTGGACTTTTCGCCGAGCTCCACCTACTATGCCTGCGGGCCGAAGCCCATGCTCCGCGCGGCGGCGCAAAAGGTGCAGGCGGCAAACGCCCGGCTCTTTGTTTCGCTCGAAAAGCGCATGGCCTGCGGCGTTGGCGCGTGCCTCGGCTGCACCTGCCAAACGGCAAACGGCGGCAAACGCGTGTGTAAGGACGGGCCTGTGTTCGACTACCGGGAGGTACAAAATGCCCTTTAATCCCCTTTCGCTGACCCTCTGCGGCGTACCGCTCAAAAACCCGGTTATCGCCGCAAGCGGAACCTTTGGTTTCGGCCGCGAATATGCCGAAATCATGGACGTTTCCCGTCTCGGCGGCATCTGCGGCAAGGGACTGACGCTCCACGGCAGCGCCGGGAACGCCGGAGAGCGCGTTTACGAAACGCCGTCCGGTATGCTCAACAGCATCGGTCTGGAAAACCCCGGCGTTGAGAAGTTTGTAAAAACCGAAGCGGCTTTCATGCGCTCGCTCGGCCCCGCCGTACTCTGCAACCTCGGCGGTCACTGCGAGAGCGATTATCTCGAAGGCGCGCGGTTGCTCAACGAAGCGGATATCGACATTCTGGAGCTCAACATCTCCTGTCCGAACGTCAAAGCGGGCGGCATGGCGTTCGGCCTTCTGCCGGAAACGGCGGCGGACATTACAAAAAAGGTGCGAGCCGTGACGCGCCACCCGCTGATGGTCAAACTTTCGCCCAACGCGCCGGATATCGCCGCCGTCGCGCGCGCCTGCGAGGACGCGGGTGCGGACGCCATCAGCCTTGTTAACACGTTCCTCGGCATGGCGGTGGACGTCAAGCGTAAAAAAGCGGTGTTCGACAACGTCTACGCGGGTCTCTCGGGGCCCGCCATTTTGCCACTTGCGCTGAGGATGGTGCATCAGGCGGCACGCGCGGTGCAAATCCCCGTTGTCGGCATGGGCGGCATCTCCTCAGCGGAGGACGCGCTGAAGTTTCTCATGGCGGGCGCCTGCGCGGTGCAGGTAGGCGCAATGACGTTTGCCAACCCGCAGACGACGCTCGAAATCATAGAAGGGCTGTCCGCCTATTGTAAAGAAGAAGGCCTGACGAATCTGCAGGAGATTCGCGGAGTTTTATTATCGGTCATATAATGACAAAGGAGAATGCTCTATGCAAGACAATCTCAGTATATTGAAGCAGTGCGGCGCGTTTCTGGAAGGGCACTTTCTGCTCTCCTCCGGGCGGCACAGCGGCGGCTATTGCCAGTGCGCCAAGCTGCTGCGCTTCCCGGCGCTCGCCGAACAAGTTCTTTCCACCGTTGCGAAGCAGGTTAAAGACTTGTCCGTCACCAAGGTTTGCGGCCCCGCGATGGGCGGCGTAATCGTTTCCTACGAGCTGGCGCGCCAGCTTGGCGCAGAGAGCATCTTCACCGAGCGCAAGGAGAACGAAATGCAGCTGCGCCGCGGCTTCTCTGTTGGCAGGGGTGACAGAATCCTGATTGCAGAGGACGTGATCACCACCGGAAAGTCCACCATGGAAACGGTTAAGGTGCTTGAGGACATGGGCGCGGAAGTGATCGGAGCCGCCTGCATTGCCGACCGGCGCGCCGGCGACTGCGCGTTTGCCCTGCCGGTTTACGCCGCGCTGAAGCTCGCGATCGACTCCTACGATCCGTCCGACTGCCCGCTCTGCCGGGCGGGAACGCTCGCTTTGGAAAAACCCGGCAGCCGTGAAATGCCAGTGAGAAAATAATTTTTTTAAAAAAGTTGACTGGACTTCGCTTTTCGCAAGCGTTTTACAACGGGATGCGCACTTAGTCAAGCAAAAAGGAGCACGCCTTGTTCAAAGGCGCGCTTTTTTGTAGATGCTGTAAATAATGCGTCCCGCCGGAAAACGGCGCGCGGCGATTACCCGTTATGCTTGCGAATCAAATCCCCCAGCGTTTCTTGCAGGGTCGTGGTGTCGGTCAAGCGGCAATCCGCCGATTCGGCGGGAAGGTTTGCTCCAATTCCGATGGTGCGCATGGAAAGCGCACGCGCGCCTTCCAGCCCGGCCTGCGCGTCCTCCACCATCACGCAAAGGCGCGGATCGACCCCGATTCGCCCGGCGGCAAGCAAGTACCCTTCGAAATGCGGTTTGGAGTGCTGAATATCCGTTCCGTCCACCACCGCGTCAAACGCTGCGCCTAAATCGAGCTTTTGGAGGATGACGCCCGTGTTTTTACTGACGGAGAAAAGCGCGCAGGGAATGTTCTGCTCGCGCAGTAACGCCAGCGCTTCCGGAATGCCGGGCAGGATATCGCCGCGCGAGAGTTTGCTCAGCGCTTCAACATAGAAGGCGTTCTTCCTTTCCGTCAGAGCCGTTTTTTCCTCCGGCGAACGTTTCTGATTCCCCGCCTCAAGCAGCAGTTCAAGACACTGCGTTCGGGAAACGCCTTTGAAGCGCTCGTTCCGTTTCTCGTCAAACGGAATACCCAGCTCGTCGGCAATCTGCTTCCAGGCAGCGTAATGGAAGCGCGCCGTATCGGTGATTACCCCGTCCAGATCGAAGATGACGCCGCGCACGGGACGGCCGATCTGCGCTTCGGCCTTTGAAATCCGCACGCGGCGGTCAAAAACGGTAATCTCCTGCTCCGGCCCCTCCAGCACGCGCAGTTTGCAGCCTTCCGCGTTGACGGAAACCGAAATACGGCTGCCAAGGTACGCCAGCGAGAACGAGTAACTCTGCCAGCCTGCCGGAAGCAGCGGAAAGAGCCGCAACCCGTCGCTGCCAAGCCGCATGCCGCCGAAACCCGCGATAATCGAAAGGTACGCCCCGCCCATATTGGCAATATGCAGGCCGTCCCGCGTGTTTCCGCTCTGATCGTCAATGTCTATGCCAACGGTCGCGTCAAAGTAGCGCATGGCGCGCGGAAGATTCCCCAGCCGCGCCGCCATCATGGAAAACACGCAGGCCGAAAGACTGGAATCGTGGGTCGTAACGCCCTCGTAATATTCAAACGTGCGCTGCATGATCAGCGGCGATTCCTCGCGGTAGAGAAAGTGCGCCAGCACGGTGTCCGCCTGTTTGCAAACCTGTCTGCGGTTGATATAGAGCGGATGGTAGTGCATCAAAAGCGGAAAGTTCTCCGGCGGTATCTCATCGAGGTTCCAGCGCTTTTTGTTCAGGAAGGTATCGTCCTGTTTGCAGATGCCGCGCGTTTCGTCCATTGGCAAATACATGGCGCTTCCTGCGGAATAGAACGCTTCCAGTTCCGCTTTGGTAACGCCAATCTTTTGGCTGAGCCCGGCAAATCCGCCGGTTTTCTCCAGCGTTTGGCAGAGCGAGCACGCCTCTAAAAACGTATTCGCGGCTCCCGCGTTCGTATAATAGTTGTTATCCACAATACAGGTGTATTCGTCGGGCCCCGTTACGCCTTCAATACGAAAGAACCCGTCCAGCATGTGACCCACATCCAGATACAGCCGCGCGGTTTCAACGAGCACCTCGCAGATGCGCGCAAGGTAGCTCTCGTCCCGCGTAGCGTACCAGTATTGGGTAAACGCATGCGCAATATCCGCGTTGATATGGTACTGCGCCGAGCCGGAAGGATAGTAGGACGAGCACTCCGAGCCCGCTATGGTGCGCCAGGGGTAGAGCGCTCCGCGTTCGTGCCCGAGCATTCGCGCATGCGCGCGCGCCGCGTCCAGGTGCTCATAGCGGTAGTCCAGCAGTTTTTTCGCCATATCCGGCGCGCTCGCCAGAAAGAACGGAAAGGCGTAGATTTCGCAGTCCCAGAAATAATGCCCCTCGTATCCTTCGCCGCTCAGCCCTTTGGCGGCCACGCTGCTGCGCCCGTTTTGCCCGGCGGCGCAGAGAAGCTCATAGACGCATAAGTCCAGATAGGCCTGCGTACGCGCGTCCCCGCTGATCTTGACCCGGGAACGGCTCCAAAACGCGTAGAGGTAACGGCGCTGTGCGTTTGCCCAATAATCAAATCCTCTGAGCGCCGCCTGCCGCGCCAGCGAAACGGCGTCCGCAAGCAAGTCGCCTTTCTGCTGCACATCCGTATACACGCAGTACTTCGTTAAAACGACGCTTTCCCCGGGACGAATGGTGCGCGAAAACCGCGCCGCAAGCAGGTTGCCGTGCCCGAACAGCTCCGGCTCGGCGCCGTCCATGGCGTGCACGGCCGCGCAGCCAAGAGCGCGCTTGCTCACCAGCGTTTCGGCGCGCAGCGCAAGACAGCCATCCTTTCGATAGCGGACGGTAGTCATCAATTTTTGTTTTGTACCGGAGGCAACGCGCGGGTCGTCCGGGTCGCTGAAGTTTGTAACGTCGCCGTCTAGCATCGAATCCAGCCGCAGTTCGCCCGTATAATCAACGGAAGTAACGGTAACCCGGAGCACAAACAGCTCTTTCTGCAAAAAGCTTGCAAGCCTTGTAACGGAGATGTCCAGCGCTCCATGCGCGGTGTTCTGCCGGTATTGCCGCTCGACGACGCCCGCGGCAAAGTCCAGCCGCCGCGTCATCTCTCCCGCGGAGTCATTCCAGGCTGCGGCCAGTTCGCCGCCCGCCCAAATCTTTACACTCTGCGCGTCCGGCAGATTCACGAGCACCTGCTTGGAATCGGGAAATCCGTACAGCCGCTCGCCATAGCAGATTTCCTCTTCTTCGTAGAAGCCGTTGATGTATGTCCCGCGGACCGTGCGTACGCCGTTCTTTGCGCCTTCTTCCAGGCAGCCCCGAACGCCGAGGTACCCGTTTGCGCAGTGGAACAGCGTTTCGTCACGCGCCAGCGACTCGTCGCAGCAGCCTTTTGTTATAAACTCCAGTTCGTTCAAACCCGTATACTCCTTGACCAAGCCGGACGCCGGTCCGGACAGGATACTCTTTTTATCATGATATTGCGCTTCGGCCTATTCCTTGACCGCGCCGGAAACCATTCCGGAGACAATCTGCTTTTGGAAGAGCAGAACGATTACCAGCGTCGGAATCACAACAACGACGGTCGCGGCCGTAATCTGCCCCCAGAGAATCGAAAACTGCGTTCTCAGCGCGTTGATCGAAACCGGCACGGTTTGGTACGCCTTGTCCGAGTTGAGCGTCATCGTTAGCAGATATTCGTTCCAGGCCGCGATAAACGTCATAATGGCGCAGGTGAATACGCCCGGCAGCGCGATGGGAAAAATCACCTTCCAAAGCGTTTTCCATTGCGAGCAGCCGTCAATGCTCGCGGCCTCCTCAATGGAAAGCGGAATGCGTTTGAAGTGCGCAACCATAATCCAAACCGCGGCGGGAAGCGTAATGGACGAGTACGCGAGCGTCACAAAATAGCTGTTGAGCAGATCGAGCTTGTAAAACATATTGAAAATGGGTCCTACAACCACCATCTGCGGAAACATGGAAACGCTCAGAATCAGTCCCAGCACGACGCCCTTGCCCTTAAAGCGGACGCGCGCGAGAATATAGGCGCTGAGGGTGGCGACGGCGACCACGTAGACGGTCGTTATGGTTGCCACGATAAAGCTGTTTTTCACCGAGTTGAGAATGCCCTTGTCGAGCACCTCCTGATAGTTCGTCAGCGTGGGGTTGTTGGCAATGATGTTAAACGCCGTTTCTTTGCCAAAAATTTCGCTGGAGGGCTTGAAGGACGTGATGAGAATCCAGAAAAACGGGAACACCATCACCGCCAGAAACGCGGCAATAATGACGATCGATACGG
>JBDKTD010000265.1:0-4064 GCA_039680365.1 Clostridiaceae bacterium | reverse complement strand
TTATTTTGATCCGCAAAAAAATCCCCCTCGTGCGTCAAAAATGCGACAAAAACCAAAATCGACCTGCGAGTCCATCGTCTC
The DNA here is from genome assembly GCA_039680365.1 of Clostridiaceae bacterium. Classification (GTDB taxonomy): domain Bacteria; phylum Bacillota; class Clostridia; order Christensenellales; family CAG-138; genus UBA7703. The sequence goes on along the minus strand of JBDKTD010000265.1, from coordinate 3,983 downwards.
GCAGGCCCTTTTCATTCTATCGTGAATAACGCTTTTTCGCATTTGTAGAATTGTCGCACGTTTTGGAAAATGAGCTAAAATTGAACCCCCTAAAAAGTTGCCTATTTAGGGGGTTTTTGGCGTGCCCGAAAGGATTCGAACCTTCGACCCTCAGAGTCGGAGTCTGATACTCTATCCAGCTGAGCTACGGGCACAAGTTTTAGTTGTCAAATTCTCGCCTGCAACCACCGGAGTCGGAGTCCAACGCTCTATCCAGCTGAGCTACAGGCACAAGTATACGGTTATCTGCTAAGGGGATTCTGCGGACAACCAGCAGTTTCCCTCAAAGCGCAAGAGGGATTATACCACAGGTTTCTTCTCGTAGCAATAGGCGATCGCCTCGCCGACGGTTGAAACGGGCACGATGGTCAGCCCGTCGATCTTCGGTTTTTTTGTGAGTTTCGGCACGAGCACGGTGCTGTAGCCAAGGCGCGCGCACTCGCTGAGGCGCGGGTCGATGCGGGCGACGCCCCGCACTTCGCCGGTCAGCCCCACTTCGCCGAGCGCCGCGGTATGCTTGGGCAACGGAACGTCCATCAGCGCGGAAGCCACGCAGAGCGCAACCGCAAGGTCGGTGCTCCGCTCGTCCAGCCGCAAGCCGCCGACGACGTTGAGGTAGACGTCCTTATTGGAGAGTTTGAGATGCGCCTTTTTTTCGAGCACGGCGAGCATCAGACTAAGGCGGTACGCGTCCACGCCCGCGCTGGTTCTGCGGGGGTTTCCAAACGCGTTTTCGGTGAGCAGCGCCTGCACTTCCGCAAGGATCGGGCGGGAGCCTTCCATGGCGCAGGTGACCGCGCAGCCCGGCGCGCTCTCGCCAGAGAGAAAGAGTTTGGAAGGATCGACGACTTCTTTCATGCCGTTGTCGCACATTTCAAATACGCCGACTTCGTTGGTCGAGCCGAACCGGTTCTTCACCGCGCGCAGGAGCCGCAGGCCTTCGTGCCGGTCGCCTTCGAAATACAGCACGGTATCCACAATGTGCTCAAGAACGCGCGGACCCGCGATGTTGCCGTCCTTGGTGACGTGGCCTACGATGAACACAACCACGCCCGTATCCTTTGCAAAGCGGGTCAGCCGCGCCGTCGCAGCGCGCACCTGGCTGACGCTGCCGGGCGTTCCCGCGCTTTCCTCGCAATACATGGTCTGAATCGAGTCGATAACCAGCACGTTGCACTTGACGGCAACCGCTTCGTCGATGATATGTTCCAAATCCGTTTCGCAGAGGATGTCGATGTCGTTTTTCATGCCGAGCCGGTCGGCGCGGAGTTTGATCTGTGCCGCGCTCTCCTCGCCGGAGGCGTAGAGCACGATGCCGTCCTTACCCAGCGCGTCCGCCGCCTGCAAGAGCAGCGTGGACTTTCCAATGCCCGGATCGCCGCCCAAGAGAACGGCCATGCCGCGCAATAAGCCCCCGCCCAGCACGCGGTCGAGCTCTTCCATGCCCGCGGACACGCGTTTTTGCGGCAGAGGCGTCACTTTTGAAAGTTTTTGGGAGACCGAAGAACCCGGAGCCGCCGCCTTGACCTTGACCTGCGCGGATTCCGTCATGGTGTTCCAGCTGTCGCACTGGGGGCATTTGCCCATCCACTTGGCGGACTCGTAGCCGCACTCGCCGCAGATAAACGTCACGCGATCTTTGGCCATTTTTTTTACACTACCTTAATGTATTTCCAGAGCGGGTTCTCGGGATCGGTCATATCGCGCCAGAGCGCGTAGTCGCCGCCCGCCATGACGAACTGCGAATTGGTGCCCGTCTCGCTGAGCACATAGGTCTTGTTGTCGGAAAAGACGTAGGCATACACCGTCTCATCCCGGCTGAACACCACGCAGGTGGGGGTAATATCAAAGTCGATCACGCCGCGCGCAACCCGCGTCGGGCTGCCGCCGCCAACGCTGACGTAGAGGTCGCTCGCGCCGTCGTGGTTGCCGCTCAAAAACGCCCAGCGGTCGCCCGCGGATTCCGGGTCGTGCACATAGCTGCCCGCGCCAAAATCCCAGCGGCTGTTATCGCTTAAAAGCACCGTGCGGATCAGGCTGCTGCCGGGGTTTGCTTCATCCGCGTCGGCATACAGCACCTGACCGCTCTTGAGCGAAGGCGCGGAGTCGGCATAGACGGAATCGCTGAACACCGCGAGGGTGAGCAGTTCGCCGTTTGTAATATCGCAGACCATGAGCTTTGCCGAAGTTTCGCCCGTGCGCTCCATCCAGACCAGATACGGCGCTTCCAGCGAGAGCTTCGGAACGCCCATTGTGAACTCGGCAAGCGCAGTGTTTTCGCGCGTCGTTTTGTTAATCATACGGATGGTGCCGCCGCCGGCCGGTTTTACGTCCGTATAGATGAGCGCCTCGGCGTTCTCAACGGGGCTGCGCAGGGTGCTGTTCGTGCGTTCCGCTTCGATGTTTTCAAACGCGCCGGTTGCGGGGTCGAGGCGCACAAAGCGGTCGCAGGCGTTCTCATCCGCGCCCGTTGCAAAGAGGATCTTGCCGTCGTAAACGGAAGGATCCACCACCGCCGTCGGCAATCCGTAGCCTTCGCCATACTGCACGGTCTTGACCGTGTTGGTCAAAATCGGGTTCTTCGGCGGCGCGGTCTCTTCGGCAACGCTTTCCGTAGGCTCGTTTGAGAACAGCGGTTCCCCGCTCTGCACACGCGCGGTGATGAACGGCACGATGACATAGATCGTCAGCAGCACGAAAGCCGCCATCAGCACGAGCGCCAGCGCGAGCTTCAGCGCGGGGCCGAACGACGTTGCGTCAAGGTTCCACCTGCGCCGGGACGGCGTGTATTTGAGATGTTTGCTTGAACGTTTCACGGTTACCATTTTACAGCAACCATTCGGATCGGTCAACGGAAGAAAGTGCGGCACACAAAAGCGAAAACTCCCGCTGGAAAGCGGGAGTTTCGCTTACAGTTGATTTTCTTCTTATTCGTTGGTCGGTACGCCGTGCCGCTTCAGCCCAAGGTATTTGTATCAGCCGCCGGAACCCGTTTCGGACTGCGGGATCGAAAACGTAAGCGCATACTCCGGATAGTATGTGGTTGAAACATCAAATCCGCCATCGTACGCGTTCCAGAGCGAGAACGGCTCATCCAGCGCTAGCGGCGTAACTTTGCCGCGAATCACCTGTTCGCCGGTCTGGTCTCGTTCCAGTTCGTAATAGGCGGTATTGCAGCTGAAGTACGGAATCAGCGTAAGCTCCTCAATTTCCGGCAGAAGCCCCAGCGGAACGCCGCTGACCGCTCTGCAATACCAGACGCGCTTGGAAGCGTCCGTTGCATCAAGCTCGCGCAGGTTCCCGTTGACGCTCCAATCTCCCGCGCTGCCATTGATCAGCAGCTGGAAATGGATTCCATTGGAGCTCGAAAACGTGCGAATATCCTCTTGCGACCAGGTTTCTGGCAGCGTAACCTCGATCTGCAGTTTCTTAACGCCCGTGGCGTCCACCTCTACGTTCAGCGCATTCATCTTGAGTCCGTCCAGCGAGAGAGCATGGTTCGTATACACGTTGTATCCATAGGTGCTGCCGTCCACGCCGCTGTCGTCAAAATAGGTCAATATGGTCTCGCCGGACCATTCCGCCAAGCGAGGGGTTCCGTTCATCTTTTCGGTGAACGTTCGGTACGTTGTCACGTCGACGAGGATACTGCCTATATCCGCCTGCAAAACGGTGGCGGGCTGCGCATTGTTGCCTTCCAGCTCGATTTGCAGCAGGAGCGAGAGCTTTCCCTCGATGCGGCCCGAAGCGTCCTTCAGCGCGTTCAAGCGCTCCGGGTCGGCCTTCACGGCGGCATACGCTTTTACGTCGTTATTTGCAAGGTACGCCGCAACCAGCGCGTCCGCGTCCTGCGGGCGGGCGGCCGTCTGCTCCAGCAATTGAGAAAGCGCTTCGCTTTGAACAATGCCGACGTTTCCGGCAATTTCGCTTCCGTCCGGCAGCGC
>JBDKTD010000356.1:0-1884 GCA_039680365.1 Clostridiaceae bacterium | reverse complement strand
TTGCCGGAGGCCTCTCTCCCGAACGGGACGTTTCGCTCTCCACAGGCACCATGGTTACCAACGCGCTCCGCACCAAAGGCCACCGCGCCATTCTCGTTGATCTGTTCTTTGGCGCGGAGACGCTGCCCGAGCCGATCGAATCTATTTTTTCCGTCTCCGGCATGCTGCCGCCGTTCTCCGTTCCCGAACAGGCGCCCGACCTCGAAGCCGTACGCAACATGCGCACCGGCGGCTTTTCGGATCAGATCGGCAGCGGCGTGCTCGAACTCTGCCGGGCGGCGGATTTAACGTTTCTGGCGCTGCACGGCGGCATTGGCGAAAATGGCAGTCTGCAGGCGTTTTTTGACCTCAGCGGCGTAAAATACACGGGCAGCCCCTCCATTGGCTGCGCGCTGGCAATGGATAAGTACGTTTCCAAATCGCTGTTTCGCAGTGACGGAATCGACACCGCCAACTGGGCCATGGCGCGGCGGGGTCAGCCCTATGACGCGAACTTCTTCCCCGTCCCCTGCGTGGTCAAACCGAACTGCGGCGGCTCCAGTATCGGCGTCAGCATCGTCCGCGACGGGACTTCTCTTGCTTCCGCAATCGAAGCGGGCTTTGAATACGAAAACGAACTGATCGTAGAAGAATATGTTTCCGGCATGGAGCTCTCGGCGGGCGTGCTGGGCAGCGGCGAGGACGCCGTGGCACTGCCGTTGATCGAGATTGTGCCGAAACACGGTTTTTACGATTATCAGCATAAGTATCAGAAGGGCTGGACGGACGAAATCGTGCCCGCCCGCATCTCCCCCGAGCTTACGGCGAAGGTGCAGCAGCTCGCGGTGGAAGCCTTCCGCGCGCTCAAGCTCAGCGTTTACGCGCGCATCGACTTTTTGCTTACGCCGGATGGCCGCGCGGTCTGCCTGGAAGCCAACACGCTGCCCGGCATGACCCCGACGAGCCTGCTTCCGCAGGAAGCGGAACACGACGGAATGGACTATGCTTCGCTTTGTGAAGCGATCGTTTCGTATTCCCTGAAGAAATACGAATAGAAGAATCCGGTTCGCCCGCACCCGGCGTGTTTGCGCCAGTATTCGATATAACGGCGGTATGAAAAGATGAAGCCTGTTCAGTTTCGCGAGATTCTGTCTGCCAGCAAGGGAACCTATTACGGGGACGCCGCGCTGCTGGAAACCTGTCCTGCGGAAATCGTCATCGACAGCCGGGTCGCAACGCCCGGCTCGCTCTATATCCCCGTCGTCGGGGAGCGGTTCGATGGGCACGATTTTATCGACGACGCGCGAAAGAAAGGCTGTGCGCTTGTTTTAAGCGCAAAGCCGCTGGAACACGAACCGTATATCCTCGTTGACGACACGCTCCGCGCGCTGCACCGCATCGCTTCCTGGTACCGCGATTTGTTCCCCATCCCCGTGGTCGGGCTGACGGGCAGCGTTGGCAAAACCTCCACAAAAGAGATGATCGCCTCCGTGCTTTCCGCGCACTACAACGTGATGAAGACCATAGGCAACAAGAATAACGAAACCGGCGTGCCGCAGACGCTCTTTACGCTGGACGAAAGCCACGAAGTTGCCGTGGTCGAAATGGGCACCAACCACTTTGGCGAAATCGACCGCCTCTCCGCCATGGCGAAGCCGCAAATCTGCGTGTTTACGACCATCGGGGTTGCGCATATCGAAAATTTCGGCTCGCGCGAGGGTATTCTAAAAGGCAAAACGGAGATGCTCGCGCATCTGCAGCCGGGCGGAACCGTCATCGTAAACGGCGACGACGACATGCTCGCCACCGTGCCGGGTGCAATGCGCTTCGGCTTTTCGGAAGGCTGCGATCTCCGTGCAACTGAAATTGAAGATCAAGGGCTCGACGGCGTTTCGTTCACCGCCT
>JBDKTD010000158.1:0-18578 GCA_039680365.1 Clostridiaceae bacterium | reverse complement strand
TGAACACCTTGCCGGTATGCGAGGCGAGAAAATACAGCAGTTCAATCTCCTTTGGCGGCATTTCCAGCTGGCGGCCGTCCAGCGTGACGGCGTAATTTTCCAGCGAAACGGTCAGCCCCGGAAGGCTGATAGTACGCTCCGGCTCGGCGGGCGTGCTGCGGCGCAGCACCGCTTTGATGCGAGCGATGAGTTCTTTTGCGTCGAAGGGTTTGGAAATATAGTCGTCCGCGCCGAGCTCAAGACCCTGCACGCGGTCGCCGGTATCGCCTTTTGCCGTGAGCATGATGACCGGCGTATCGCTCTCCATGCGGATATCGTGGAGAACCGCCCAGCCGTCGCGCCCGGGAAGCATGATGTCCAGCACAACAAGAGAGGGCTTTGTTTCATGAAACGCAGCCAAAGCAGAAATTCCATCGGCGCAGGTATAAACCTGGAAGCCAGCCTTTTTCAGATACAGCTCGATGATGGCCAGAATATTTCGGTCGTCATCTATGACCAGAATGGTGTTGTTTTCCATCCGATCACCTCCGTCGTTGTTTGTTGAATAGACAGGATCTTACATTTGGATAGAGTATAACAGAGTTTTTTTCGTTTGTCCAACCAACGTGCAATTTGTCACACTAACGCCGCACCGTTTGCACAGCGCGGCGTTTTTCGTCCATTTGAAGTTGTTTTTACGACTTTTTTATGCCTTTAATGTGACCACCGTGACCCCCGCGTCTCCTTCGCCATAGGCGCCGATGCGAAAGGTTTTCACGCGCGGGTGATTGCGCAGATACGCCTGCACGCCGGTGCGGAGGGCACCCGTTCCCTTGCCGTGGACAACGAAGAACTCGTTGATGCCGGTCATGGTTGCGTTGTCGATGAAGCGGTCGAGTTCCATGCAGGCTTCGTCCACCATCTTGCCGCGCAGGTCTAGCTGCAGCGCGCTGCCGCGATCCTGCGAAATACTGATTTTGGAAGACGATGCCTGCGGTTTTTTCTTGACTTCCACGGGGCGGAGGTCCTTGAGCGGAATGCTCATCTTGATCACGCCCGCCTGCACCAGCACCTCTCCCTTGCCGTCCGCCGCCTTGATAACCGTCGCTTCCTGATTCAGCGTCAGAAGCAGCACGCGTTCGCCCGGATGCACGGAGTGCGGCGCATCCCCCGCCGTTTCGCGCTGGGCGGCCTGTTCATAAAGCCGCTCTTCTGTGGCGCGCATGTCGTCCCTTGTCTTCTGAACGGCGCGCTCCAGCTGCTTTTGATCGATGTTTTCAATGGCGCGCAGCTGTGCAATCAACCGTTCCATGTCCTGCCGCGTCTCCTGCACCATGCGCCGCGCGTCCTCGCGCGCTTTTTGACGCATCTGTGTTTTTTCGTCTTCCATCTTCTGCTTCTGTTTTGCCAGCTCAGAACGAATCTTTTCCGCTTCCGCCAGCGCTTTTTTCGCCTCGTCGCGGTCGTTTTCGGCAGAGCGTTTCGCCTGCTCCGCTTCGGACAGCACGTTTTCAAACGCGACGTCCTTCTTTTTTAGAAACGTCTGCGCGCGGTCGATCACGTCTCCGCCAAGCCCCAGCCTGCGGGAGATTTCAAACGCGTTCGATTTGCCGGGGATGCCGATAAAGAGCCGGTAGGTCGGGCAGAGGCGATCCACGTCGAACTCCATAGAGGCGTTCTGCATGCCGGGGTGCATCAGCGCAAACGCCTTGATTTCGCTGTAATGCGTGGTGGCGACGCAGAGCGTATGCTGCTCGTAGAGATGCTCCAGAATTGCCTGTGCCAGCGCCGCACCCTCAATGGGGTCTGTGCCCGCGCCAAGCTCGTCCAGCAGCACCAGCGAACGGGCATCCGCCGAAGCGAGAATGCGCACGGTGTTGGTCATATGCGACGAGAAGGTGGAAAGCGACTGCTCAATGGACTGTTCGTCCCCGATATCGGCAAATACGTTTTCAAACGTGGAAAGCTCCGTTCCGTACTCGGCCGGAATAAACATGCCGCTCATGGCCATCAGCGAAAACAGCCCGACGGTTTTGAGCGTTACGGTCTTTCCGCCCGTGTTGGGGCCGGTGATGATCAGCGTTTGGAACGTTTCGCCGAGCCCGATATCACCCGGAACGACCTTGTCCTTCGGAATCAGAGGATGCCTGCCCTTGAGGATACGGATTCTTCCCTCGTCGTTGAGCTTCGGCCGCACGGCGCGAAAGTCCCGCGCCATCACCGCGCGCGCAAAGATAACGTCCAGCGCGCCCATGACGTTGACGCTCATATGGATTTCGTCCGCAAACGGAGAAAGCATTGCAGTCAGCCCCGAGAGGATGCGCTCAATTTCGTTTTTCTCCTCCGCAAGGAGCCGTTTGAACTCGTTGCCCAGTTCCACCACCGCCGCGGGCTCTATAAACAGCGTCGCCCCGCTGCTGCTCTGGTCGTGCACCAGACCGGGAACCTGCGCGCGATGTTCCGCCTTGACGGCGAGGGCGTAACGGCCGTTTCGAACGGTGATTATCGCTTCCTGCAGGTACTTCTGCGTGGTCTGGCTCTTGAGCATGGAGTTGAGCTTTTCGCGCACGCGTTCGTTAACGATTTTCATCTGCCGTCGGATTCGGCTGAGTTCGGCGGACGCGTTGTCCGAAATTTCGTCCTCCGAGAGGATACAACGCGCGATCTCTTCCTCCGCCGAACGATGGGAAGAAAGCCGGTTTGCCATATTGCATAAAAGGCTCTCCGCGTCCCCCGCCTGCAACACTTCCTTTGCTTCGCGGGAAGCGCGCATGGCCGCGGCAACCGCAAGCAGTTCACGCGCGCTGATAAACAGCGCCGCGCGCATACGCCCGACCAACTCGCGCACGTCCGGAAAGCCGGAAATGGGCGTTCTGCCGGTGCGTGAGTAGATTCCCTCCGCTTCGTCGGTCTGCTCCAGCAAGATCTCCGCTTCTTTGGTGTCGGATACGGGGCGCAGTTTGTCCGCAAACTCCGCTCCTACTTCGCTTGCCAGGTGCTGTTTTAAGATGGATAGGATTTTATCGTATTCCAGTGTGGTAAAGGCTTTTTCGTTTATCATGCCATTCTCCTCAAAATTGGTCGAATATTGTATTTTCTTGCTTTGCGGGGATTCTCGCTTTCTGCATAGAAAAGCCCCGTCCGGTTTTCGTCTGGACGGGGCGCAGGCTGGTTACGGTCAGCGGATTTCCGTTAAGTACTCCGCAATCATCCGCATGGCGGTCTCGATGTCCTTCATCGAAGTCGCGTAGTAGCACCGAATATGCCCTTCGCCCGCCGCGCCAAACGCGCTGCCGGGTACCGTAACGATCTTTTTGCTGGCAAGCAGCCCGTCGCAGAACTGCTCGCTGGTCAGCCCCGTGGAACGAATCGACGGAAACACATAGAACGCGCCTTCCGGCTCGTTGCAGGAAAGCCCCATGTCGTTGAACGCGTCAATGATAAAGCGCCTGCGTACGGCATATTCTTCCATCATGGCGCGAGTGTCCGCAAAGTCGTCTTCAAAGCCGGTTTCCAACGCCGCAACGCCCGCCCACTGCGCCGGGGTCGGCGCGCAGAGCATGGTGAGCTGGTGCACTTTCCGCATGGCGGAAATAATGTCCTTTTGACCCGCGGCATAACCCAACCGCCAGCCGGTCATGGAAAACGACTTGGAAAAGCCGTTGAGTACGATGGTGCGATCCCGCATGCCGGGCAGAGCGGCAAACGAAAAATGGCGCTTGCCGTTGAACGTCAGTTCCGCATAGATTTCGTCCGTAACCACGATGATATCCGAGCCCCGCACGACGTCAGCAATCGCTTCCAGATCGGCCTTCTCCATAATTGCACCCGTCGGGTTGTTCGGAAACGCGAGCAGAATCGCCTTCGTTTTGGGCGTGATAGCAGCCTTAACCGCTTCCGCGCGCAGGCGGAAACGATCCTCGTGTTTTGTCACGACCGTCACGGCCTTGCCGCCCGCCAGTTCGACGGAAGGACGGTAGGCAACATAGAGCGGTTCGTGGACGATCACCTCGTCCCCGGGGTTGAGGATGGCGCGCATGGCAAGGTCGATGGCCTGGCTTGCGCCAACCGTGATGAGAATATTATCGATCGACTCGTAACGCGGAATCGAGTAGCGGTCTTCGAGATACTTTAAAATCAGCTCGCGCAGATGCGGATCGCCGGAATTGGACGTGTAAGCTACGCGCCCGCCCTTGAGCTTTTCCGTCACGTAAGCGCGGATGCGCTCCGGCGTGGGAAAATCGGGTTCACCAACGCCAAGGCTGATATACCGATCGTCTAAAAGATCGAAATATTTACGGATGCCGGAAGGCGGTATCTGTTTAACGCAATCCGATAAAATGTCCTGATAATTCATTTGCGCACGTCCTTGTGTGTTCGGCAAAAAACCGTAGAATCATCATAACATGCGGGTTGGGACGCGTCAAATAGATTGTCAGCAGGCGTTCAGGATACGTTTCAATACGCACACGTTCTCAATTCAGGCAAAATCACGCGAAAAGAAAGGTTTTATTTGCTTCTATACGGACAAGCAAAAAATCGATCGCGACAGAGAGAACTCAGTTCATGGCGATGTCGCTCATGGCGTTGTAACGCTCGTTTGCCAGCTCAATAAGCCTTATGCTCTCCTCGTTGGGCGTGGAAACGATCTCGCGCGCGGCTTTGCCCGCCTGTTCGAGCGTTTGCACGTCCAGCACGCCGCCAAGCATCATCAAGCCCGCTTCCCCGTGCTGTCGCACGCCAATGAAATCTCCCGGCCCGCGCAGAAGCAAGTCCTGCCGCGCAATTTCAAAACCGTCGCAGGTGCTTGTGAGCGCTTGAATGCGCTCGTTGGCTTCCCCGTTTCCTTCGCTCGTGAGCAAAAAGCAATACGCCTGTTTTGCGCTTCTGCCGACGCGCCCGCGCAGCTGATGCAGTTGGCTTAAGCCGAAGCGCTCCGCGCCCTCTACGACCATAAAGCAGGCGTTTTCAACGTGCACGCCGACTTCAATAACGGTAGTCGTAACAAGAATGTCGATTTCGCCCGCGCGAAACGCGCGCATGACGCGCTCCTTTTCGGCGTCCTTCATCTGCCCGTGCAGCATACCGATGCGCGTTTTCGGCAGCGCTTTCTTCAGCTCAGCAAACAGCGCGCAGACGCTGGGACAGTCGATAGTTTCGCTCTCCTCGATCAGCGGGCAAACGACATAGCTCTGCAAGCCTTCCTCCGCCGCCTGTTTGGATAGATATACGTACATATCCTCGCGTTTATGAGGCGGTATCAGGCTGGTTTTAATCGGTTTCCGCCCGGGCGGCAGTTCGTCGATCACGGAGATATCCAAGACCCCGTAAAGAATCAGCGCGAGTGTGCGCGGAATGGGCGTTGCGCTCATCACCAGCATGTCCGGGCGCGCGCCTTTTACCTGCATGGCCGCGCGCTGGCGTACGCCAAAGCGGTGCTGTTCGTCCGTAACCACACAGCCTAGATCGTAGAATTTCACGTCGCCTGAGAGCAGCGCGTGCGTACCGGCAACGCAAAGCGCGGTGCCGTCGGAAATACGCTGCAAAACAGCGTCCCGTTCGGACTTCTTCATGCTGCCGGTCAGCAGCGCCGCCGAGGAACCGAAAATCGAGCGCAGCGTTTCGTAGTGCTGCTCGGCGAGGATTTCCGTTGGCGCAAGCAGAGCGCCCTGTTTGCCGTTTGCGCTCGCCACGCAGAGCGCGTAGAGCGCCACCGCCGTTTTGCCGGAACCGACGTCCCCCTGCAGCAGGCGGTTCATCGGAACAGGCCGTTCCATATCGGCGGCAATCTCGGCGATTACGCGTTTCTGCGCGTTCGTCAGTTCGTAGCCAAGCTTTGCGCCGTACTTTTCCAGCACGCCGCCGGTATCGAACGCAAAGCCGTTTTGTCGCGAGCGTTCCGCCTTCTGTTCTTCCACCGCGAGGAAGTACAGCAGCGCGTTTTCAAAGTCTAATCGCTTTCGCGCCAGTTCCAGCGCTTCCCTGCTGAAAGGGAAATGTGCGTGCCGAAGCGCCAGCGCGAGCGGAGCAAGCCCGAATTTTTCAATGATCTTTGGCGGAAGCGTCTCGTCGATTCGATCCCAAACGGCGTCCAGCGCGGCCATCTGGCTGTCCCGCCACGTGCGCTGGTTGAGCCCCTTGACCGTGGCGTAGACGGGCAGAATGCCCGGCAGAACGCTTGTGACCATCGGATTAAGCAACGTAATGCCTTTTTTGCGCAGTACGCGCCCGCAGACGCAGACGACTTCGCCCGCTTTGACCTGCATGGAGCGGTACGGCTGGTTAAACCACTTGAGCGTCACGCTGCCTGTTTCATCCTGTGCGGAAGCGGAGATCACCGTCAAGCCGCCCTTGCGGAAGTAGCGCGGCGCGGAGGAAATCCGTACCCTCGCCGCCGCGTACTTGCCGTTCGCCAGCGACGCAACCGGCGTGAGCGCGGAGTAGTCCAGATAATCCCGCGGCAAGCGGTACAGCAGTTCCCGCGCCGAACGCACGCCGAGCTGCTCAAACAACTCCGCGCGTTTCGCGCCTATGCCTTTTACGCTTGTCAGGGGGATGTCAATCATTTACGCAACTAAAAAAGATGGCCGACGGCGGATTTCCGGTTCCGTCGAACGCTGTGTTTCGAGCGGCGCCTCCTCCGTCGTCGGCCAAATCCTTTTCTGTCCTTTTACGGACGAAATATGTTTGTTTTTTCTGAGGGATCCGCCCTCATACTCCTGCTCAGGGCTTAGGCAGCCCTGAGAACCCGTCGCTTTTCTCATAGGGCGGCAGCCCTATACGGGTTTTTTAAGGGCAGAGCCCTTAAGTTTATTTATTGTACTGCGATGTAGTAGTAGTAGAGCGGCTGACCGCCCGCAAGGACGACGACTTCCGCGTCCGGGAACTCGGCCTGCAACGTTTCCGCTATGGCGGCGGCATTGTTTTCGTCCTGCCCTTCGCCATAGTAGAGCGTTACGGTGGAACCGCTGTCGCCCTTTTCGGTAACCATCTTTCGAACGAGCGCAACGGTCGATTCCTCTACGTTTGCACAGGAGACGGCCATATGGTTGTTGATAAGACCGATGATATCGCCCTTTTGAATCTTAGTTCCTTCAATGGTCGTATCGCGCACGGCGTAGGTCACAGCGCCGCTGACCACGTCTCCAATGGCGCTCTTCATGGCGGCTTCGTTTTCTTCGACGGAAGCATCCTTGGAATACGCCATGCAGGCTGCGATTCCCTGCGGAATCGTCTTGGTTGGAATCAGTACGACCGTCTTTTCGGTCAGTTCGCTGGCCTGCTGCGCCGCGAGGATGATATTCGAGTTGTTCGGCAGAACGAAGATTTTACGCGCATTGATCTTGTTGATCGCGGAAGCGATCGTATCGATGCTGGGGTTCATCGTCTGTCCGCCGGAAATCAGCGCGTCAACGGCCAGCGCACGGAAGAGTTCGTCAATGCCCTCTCCGCTGCTGACGGCCAGCAGGCCGAATTCCTTTTCGTTGCGCTTGCGCTCCTCCATCAACTGGCGGTTCTGCTCGCGCATGTTCTCAATTTTCAGGTGTTCCAGTTCGCCGAGGCGCAGCGCCATCTGCAGCACTTTGCCGGGAGAGTTTGAGTGGACATGCACCTTGATCATGCCCGCGTCGCTGGCGACCACGACGGAATCGCCAAGGCGCTCCAGGTGGTTGCGGAAGCTCTCGATTTCGGCTTCTGTCGTTTCCGGCGCAAGATGAATGATAAAAAATTCCGTGCAGTAGCCGTAAACGATGTTCTCGCCGGAAAAACTGTCCTCATTGCGGATTTCGGCCGGTTTGTCGGAAACCAGTTCTTCGTAGCTTTCCACTTCTTCGCCGTCCAGCGAAAGTTTAAAACCGCGGTAGATGGTTAATAGCCCCTTGCCGCCGGAGTCCACAACGCCCGCTTCTTTCAAAACGGGGAGCTGTTTGGGCGTATCCGCCAGCGCTTTTTCGCCTATGTCGAGGATAACGTCCATCAGCCGGTAAACGTTCGCGCCCTGCTGCTGGCGTTCCGCAACGTTTTCCGCAATCACGCGGGAAACGGTCAGAATTGTGCCTTCCTTGGGCTTCATGACGGCCTTGTACGCCGCCTCGCTGCCCATGGTCAGCGCGCGGGACAGAAGCTCGGCGTCTACGATGGCAGCACCCTTGAACGCGCGGGAAAACCCGCGAAAGAGCTGGGACAGGATGACGCCGGAATTGCCGCGCGCGCCTTTGAGCGCGCCCATGCTCAGCGCGTCCGCAATCTGCGTTGCGCTCGCGTCCTCCGGCAGGGCGCGAATCTCACGCACCGCGCTCTGCATGGTCATGGACATATTGGTACCCGTGTCCCCGTCCGGGACAGGGAATACATTCAAAGCGTCGATTGCCGCTTTGTTCTTCTCCAGCAGTACTGCGCCAGCGATAATCATATCGCGCAGCTGTGCGCCGCCGATCGTTACGTTTTTATCCAATTTTCCCTCCGTATGTTCGGAACCCCAAGGCCGAACTGCGTTATACGCGAATGTTTTCAACGTGGACGTTTACGGCGTGAACCGTCAGTCCCGTCATTTCCTCCACCCGGTACTTAACGTTGCTCTTGGCGTTCTGCGCCACGGCGGGCAAGGACACGCCGTATTCGAGCGTTACATACAGATCGATATCGATCACTTCGGGTGAAAGTATCGTAACCTTGACGCCGCGGCGCATGTTATCTCTTCCAAACAGTTCAATGAACGGGTCTGCCGCGTTTTTCGCACTCATGCCGACAATGCCGTAGTTTTCAACGGCCGCATATCCGGCGATGCTGGCGATCAGGTCGTCCGCAATCGTAATCTTTCCCAAAGATGTAGACATTTCCGCTGCCATAAGTTACGCCTCCTTTGTCGTTGGTTCTATTTTATACCATGCAATTTTGACCCGCAACCGCGTAACCAGTCTCCAGCGGGGAATCGCAAGGCGTTATTGTAACCAGCCTGTGAAGATTTGGCAACAACGCCAAATCGCTTGCATTACTCCTCTTCGGGCAGGATGCCGTTGTGGAACACTTCCTGAACATCTTCGTTTTCGTCGAGCTTTTCCAAAAACCGCTCGATTTTTTCAACCGTTTCCGGATCGGAGATGGTCACGGTGTTCTGCGGAATCATCTGCACGTCCGCCGAGATGAACTCGTACTTGAGCGCTTCCAGCGCTTCTCGCACTTTGGAAAATTCCATCGGGTCGGTGTAGATTTCAAACGCGTCGTCCTGCGCCACGAAATCCGCCGCGCCCGCTTCCAGCGCTTGCATCATCACTTCGTCCTCGTCCATCTTTGCGGAGCGCTCAATGACGATGAGGCCTTTCTTATCGAACATCCAGCCGACACAGCCGCTGTTGCCGAGGTTGCCGCCGCTCTTGTCGAAGATATGCCGCATCTCCGCCGCGGTGCGGTTGCGGTTATCGGTAACAACGGAAACGATCACCGCCATGTTGCCCGGGCCGTACCCTTCGTAGGTAATCTCCTCGTAGTTGACGGCGGAGCCTTCGCCTGCCGCTTTCTTGATGGAGCGGGCGATGTTGTCGTTGGGCATATTGTTGGCTTTCGCCTTGGCGATTACGTCGCGCAGTTTATTGTTGTTAACCGGATCAGGCCCGCCCTCTTTGACGGCGATTGCGAGCTCTCTGCCGATCTTGGTGAAGATCCGGCCGCGCTGCGAATCCGTCTTCTCCTTTTTATTCTTAATGTTGGCCCACTTGGAATGTCCTGACATAGCTTCCTCCTAGTTTCCCTTCCCGTCGAGTTGGATCGACCGGTATTTTTGCGCGAGCGACTGGAGATCTTCCCAGACTTCGCGTTTTTTCGACTCGTCTCTGAGCAGCGCCGCGGGGTGATAGGTCGGCATAAACCATACACCGTTTTTCTCCGCCCACTTGCCGCGATCGCGCGTAATGCGTGCTTCCGGGCTGTAGACGTGCTTTGCGGAAGTCGCTCCAAGGCAGACGACGATCTTCGGCTTGATGAGCGCATACTGCTTGCGAAGGATCGGTAAACAGGCCTGCGCTTCCTCGTCCATCGGCGTTCGGTTGCCCGGCGGACGGCATTTGACAACGTTGGTAATATACAGGTCTTCGCGCTTCATGTCAATGGCTGCGATCATTCGATCCAGTAATTGACCCGCTTTTCCAACGAACGGACGACCCAAACGGTCTTCGTCCCCGCCTGGCCCTTCGCCGATGAGCATGATGTCGGCGGAGCGATTCCCTTCGCCGAGAACGATGCTGTTTCTCTCTTTGCAGAGTTTGCAGCGGCGGCAGTCCCTGATTTCACATTCGATGGATTCCCAGCTTAGTTCCGCCATTGTCCGCTCCGTTTCGGCTCACGCTATATCTGCTCGGCTGCGTCTTCGTCCAGCATGAAAATGGTGTTGGAGTGCAGTTGCAGATAGCTTGCGGGTACGGTTGGCACAATCGGCCCGTTGATGACGAGCCCTGCGGTCTGAGACAGCTCAAAGCCGGAGAGCACTGCGATGACGCGCCGGGCGGACATGATGGTTGAAATGCCAACGGTGACCACGCGGCCGTTTTCCGTGCGCTCCACGTGCGTTACGGGAGCCAGCTCGGAAGCGGGCATGTTGCAGGCGATTCTGCCGTCTGTTTCCACGATGCAGACAACGGTGTCCAGCCCGCCGACGCCAAGGATGGCGTCCTCATATTCGTTGCAGACGACGCTCCAGTCCCGCGTGTCCGTATTCGGCGTAAAAACGCTGTCCGGCGGGATATTCACGCGGTCGTACAGCATGGAGCGCATGCGGGAAGCAGTGGTCGTTTCCGAATCCGCCTTTACGTGCTCATAAAGGTTGAACGCGCGGATGGTCGCCCAGTCGAGCAGCCCGTCGCTGGTCATGCCGGCAATTTTGCGGTAGACGGCGGCCAGCTTCTGCGAGCAGTCCAACCCCAGCGCGGACGCCGGTTTTTCGATGATGCAGCCGGTGAGCAGCGTCGCCACGGCCTGGCTGAGCGTATCGCTGTCCCGGTAGACCAGTACGCTCATTCGACTTCTCCCATCGCTTCCACGGTGTTGATAAACAGCAGGATGTCGTTATAGACGTCCTTGCGGTTGATTTCGTTGAGCATTTCGTGGCGGCCGTTCTCATAGAGTTTGAGCTCGGCGTTGTGCCCGCTCTTTTTGAGCCAGCTAAAGACTTGCTTGGGGCCTTTGCCCGCGCTGCCTACGGGATCCATTGCGCCGGACATCACGAGGATTGGGCGCTGGGGTACGCGCTTTGCCCACTTTTCGTTGGAGATTTCCGTTAAACCCGTAAACACGTCGTACATGGCGCACGCGGTGAACGGGAAACCGCAGTTTTCGTCGGCAACGTAAGCGTCCACTTTGGCATTGTCGCGCGAGAGCCAGTCGTTGACGGTGCGGTTCGGTTTGAAGGCTTTATTATACGAGCCGAAGCTCATGTTAAACAGAGTAATACTCGGCAGTTTACCGCCGGTCTTTTTGATTTCGCTCTTGGCAATCAGCTTGCCGATGGCGAGAACGGGGTTCGAGCCCGCCGTGCCGGAAAAGATGAACGCGTCGTAATCCTCGCCGTCGCGCCCTGCGTACGAACGCGCAAGGAAGGAACCCATGGAGTGCCCGAAGAGGATGAACGGAATGCCCGGATAGTCCGCCTTGACCAGTTCGCGCATGGTGCGCATATCCTGAACAACATTGTCCCAGCCGTTCTTTTCGCCGAAGTAACCCTTCGGTACGCCGTCGCGAATGCTCTTTCCGTGACTGACAATATCGTTGCCGTAGACGAGGATTCCGTTTTCCGCCAAAAACGAAGCGAACTCCTCATAGCGGTCGATATGCTCCGCCATACCGTGGGTAATCTGCAGTGCGGCGTGCGGGTCTTCCGGTCTCCACATACGGTAACGGATATCGCACAGCCCAGTCGCGGAGGGAAACCTTTTTTCGCGCAGCGTAAATTTCATACTCCAAACCTCCCCGATAATAATAAAAAAGTATACCACCATCCGGCGGAATACTCAATATTACATCTTGCGTTTGCGCGTTCAGTCAATATTCGTTTATCTTGAAAGGCCAATCGTTACGGTTACGTACTCGCCAAAAAGCGCGGCTTCATCGCCCTCGTGGGTAATCACGTAGACCGGCACGCCCGTGGATCGAATTTCCCGTGCGACGATGACTTTATTTTCTTCGTCGAGACCGGTAAACGGTTCGTCCAGAAACAGCGCGTCCCCGCCGTAGCTCAGCGCGCGCGCAATAGCCACCCTGCGCCGCATGCCGCCGGAGAGTTCACGCGGGAGCTGATACAGGTTGTCCCGCAGGCCAAGAGCGGTGAGCGCGCGCGCCGCCGACTCTTTATCGGAGCCGAGCGCCGCGTTTTCCAGCGCGTTTGCCCAAGGCAGCAGGCGGTCTTCCTGAAACACGACGGCGGGTTTTTGAAAATTCATGCCGGTGATCGTTCCTGCGTCGGGTTTTTGCAGCCCCAGCAGCAGGCGAAACAGCGTTGTTTTGCCCGCGCCGGAAACGCCGCGGAATACGATTGTCCCTTCCACCGGGAGGTCGGCGGAAAGATTCGAAAACACGATTTTTCCGTTGAATGAAAGTTCGATGTTTCTCAGCTTAATCATGACGAATCCTCCGCATACCCCAAACGAGTATCCACTCCAGCAGCATGGAAAGCAGGATCACCAAAAGCGTCCACGCAAAGAGGTCGAGCGTTTCGATTCGCAGTTTCGATTCGTAGAGTTGGTAACCGATGGAGCGACGCGGCAGCGCGATGATCTCCGCCGCTACTCCCGATTTCCACGCAAAGCCGAGTGATGTGGTGCAGGCCGCGAGAAACTGCGGCAAAACCGAAGGCGCATAAATCTTCCGTATTGTTTTTGCTTTGCCGAGGCCGTACATCCTGCCCATTTCCACAAGGCGCAGATCGGTATGCAGAATCGCGTCCGCCGTGTCCGCCCAAACCATAGGCAGCACCATGAGAAACGAAATAAACAGCGGCACGAGGCTGGAGTTCAGCCAGAGCAGCGCGAGCAGGATAAACGAAGTCACGGGCGTGGCTTTGACCACCCCGCGAAGCGGAGCAAGCAGACTCTCGGCAAAGCGGCTGTTCGCGGTCAGCACCGCCAGCAGTACGCCCGCGATAACGCCGAGCAAGTAACCGCTCATGATGCGCAGAAGCGAGAGCCCGGCATACGCCCAGCTCTCGCCTTTTGCCAGCAGCTCAAAGAGCCGCCGAAACGTCGCCAGCGGCGCGGGAAGCAGCAGTTCTTTGCCCACAAGCAGGCTTGCCGCTTCCCAAACCACCAGATAGATGAGCGCGATCAGCGCTTTTTTCAGCCAGATATGCTTTTTGAGCATATCAGCCCGCGTAGAAGAGGTCTTCTCCCGGGAGTGTGCCGCCCACAGACGCCGGGTTGGCGTTGTAGAGGATGTTCAGCACGGCGGTTGCGGAGTTGACCATGTCGTCGCCCGTGATGCAGACGATGTTGCTGCGCGGAATGGCGACCTTCGCGATATCCGCAGAGGCTACGATGCCGAGTTTGGCAATCAGTTCGGAAGCGTCAACATTCGTATTCACGCGGTTCACGGAGTCCTGATAGTCCGTCAGGAACTGCTGAATCACGTCCGCATTCTTGTTGTAGTATTCACGGTTGACAATGTAAACGCCCTGCACGAGCTTTGCGCCCGTTGCGGCTTCCCATTCCTGATTCAGGTCGATGGCGATTCGGGTGTTCGCGTTTTTCAGCATCACGGAAGAAACAAACGGTTCCGGCAGCATGCCGAGCGTCGATTCCCCGCTGGCCAGCAGCGCAGCAAGCGCGGTGTGTTCGCCAACGTACTCAACCTTGACCTGATCGGTCATGTTGTTGAGCGAAAGCAGGTAATCAAGTACGAACTGCGGGGTGCTCCCCTCGCCGGTTGCCTGAACGGTTTTGCCCGCGAGGTCGGAAAACGCGTGCACGGAATCGCCGTTTTCCAGCAGGTACAGAACGCCCAGCGTATCCACGCAGATGACGACGACGTTGCCTTCGGTCTTGTTGTAGAGCGTCGCGGCCAGGTTGATCGGAACTGCGGCTACGTCGATTTCCCCGCTGACGAACTTACCAACCACCGTATCCGGCGCGTCGGCGAGTTCAACGGAATACTCGTCCGATTTTTCGTCCATCAGGTACGAAATACCCATGCCGGTAGGCCCCTTGAGCGCGGCAATTTTCAGCGGCTCGGCGGGCGTTTTTGCGCACCCGACGGCAAGCAGCAGGACGACTGTTAACAGAATTGCGATGATTTTCTTCATTGTTTTTCTCCTTTTTTCCGGCGGACGCTCCGCCTGCGCTAATGAAAAATCTTATATGGTAAATATGGCAAAATGCGAATCCGCATTGGAATTAAAAATTTAGTGAACCATCTTTTCGGTTCCAAAGAAATCGCCCATGAGTCGAAACGTCCTGCCCTGCTTGACGAGCTTGCCTTCCAGCACGAGCTTATCGATGGCGCGGTAGAGCGTCGTCCGGCTCACGCGGAGCGAGTCTGCGAGCGCGCTGACGCTCCACTCGGACTCGAACAGCCCGTTTTCCGCATGCTGACGGATGAACTGCAGCACCCGTTCTTCCACACTCTGCGGCAAAAACCCGTCCAGCCGCTCGCTTAAAAAGCGAATTCGCGCGGTCAGGTACGCAAGGTAGTTCTCCGCAATGCGGAAGTCCTTCCGCATCATGCCCTTAAGCGCTTCTTCCGAGATGAGCAGGATCCATGCGCTCTCCGCCGCGGCAACGCGGGCAACGTATTGTTCTTCATGGTGAAACAGCGAAGCCGCGCCGAAGAGATCGCCCTGCCGCAGAACGCTCATGGGCATTTTGCCGGTTTCGCTCTCCTTGGTTACCGCGCAGCTGCCAAAGAGAATCAGCCCCAGCGCACGCTCGTTCTGTTTGCGGTCAAAGATGACGGCTTCCTTTTCAAAGTGCTCCACCCGTACGCCCTCGGCGGCAAGAAGCTGCGCGATTTCCTCTTGCGGTACGCCCGAAAACAGAAACGCATCCGCGATCTGCCGGGCATATGCGGCGGGATGCGTAGAGCGGCTCATGCGGTTCACCTCGTTTTCTGTTTCATATGGTACATTTTATCATATGACATTAGTTTGTCAATAAGAATCGATTAGAAAATATCGATTCGTTTTATTTTCGTTTGAACTGGGTGAAAATCGATACTCCTGCAGATTAATCGCGTTCGTTTCAAACGTTTGTTTGTCATTCGAGACAACATATGCTAAACTTTAATCAATATTTTCCGTGCAAAGGAGCAACGAGTATGAAGCTGATTTCCTGGAACGTCAACGGCCTTCGCGCCTGCATTACAAAGGGCTTCTTCGACTTTGTAAAGGACGCCGCGCCCGATATCCTCGCTCTGCAGGAAATCAAGATGCAGCCGGAGCAGTTTGAAGGCGATACGGGCGGATACACGATTTTTTGGAACAGCGCGGAAAAGAAGGGCTACTCCGGCACGGCGGTGTTCGTCAAGAAGGAACCGCTCTCCGTTACGTACGGCATCGGCATTGCCGAGCACGATACGGAAGGCCGCGTGATCACGCTGGAATATCCGAACTTTTACTTTGTGACCGTCTACACGCCGAACTCCCAGGACGGCCTGCGCCGACTGGATTACCGCATGACGTGGGAGGACGCGTTCCTTGATTACCTCAAAGCGCTGGATGCAAAAAAACCCGTCATCGTCTGCGGAGACCTCAACGTCGCCCATCGGGAGATCGACCTGAAAAACCCGAAAACGAACCGCATGAACGCGGGGTTTACGGACGAGGAGCGCGCCAGAATGACGCGCCTTTTGGAGAACGGCTTTGTGGATACCTTCCGGCACTTCTACCCGGACAAGACGGAGGCCTACAGTTGGTGGAGTTATATCGGCGGGGCGCGGAGTCGCAACGCTGGTTGGCGGATCGATTATTTTCTTGTTTCCGACCGCCTGAAGAACAAGATACTGGACAGCAAAATCCTCGCGGACGTGCTCGGCAGCGACCATTGCCCCGTTCAGCTCGATACGGAAGCCCTGTAAATATTCAGAGCGACCACTGCCCCGTTCAGCTCGATACGGAAACGCTGTAAACCCACTTACTTCAAATAGATTTCACACAGGAGAACTTGTACCAATATGATCATTCTTGCCTCCTCTTCCCCGCGCCGCCGCGAACTGATGACCATGATCGGTCTGGAATACAAAATCGAAACGTCCGGAGAAGAGGAAGTACAGCCCGTCGGTCTGCCGCCCGCGGAGTATGTTAAGACCCTCGCGGTGCAAAAAGCGCTGCCGGTTGCCCAGCTGCATCCGAACGACTGCGTCATCGGCGCGGATACCATCGTCCTGCTCGAAGGCGACATCCTTGGCAAACCGCATACGCCGGACATGGCGGTGCAGTACTTAAAACGCATGCAGGGCAAAACGCACGTCGTCTACACCGGGCTTGCGGCGCTCAAAAACGGCCGCGTGGACGTTCGCCACTGCGAAACGACCGTAACGTTCGCCTCCATGACGCAAAGCGAAATCGAATCGTACGTCGCCACCGGCGAACCGCTCGACAAGGCGGGCGCCTACGGCGTGCAGGGGCCTGGCGGCGTGTTTGTGGAGCGAATCGAGGGTAACTACTTCAACGTCATAGGCCTGCCGCTGCCGCTGCTGTACCGGATGCTCATCGACGCGGGCGAACTCCAGCAGGGCTGATTATTCAATTGAAGCGATTAAGAAGCGAGCAATTCAAACGTAAATGAATAACATCATCGAAGAAAAACTCAAACTGCTTCCCTCCTCGCCCGGCGTTTACAAAATGTTCAACGCTTCCGGCGAGGTGATTTACGTTGGAAAAGCGATTTCACTCAAGAACCGCGTGCGCCAGTACTTCCAGTCCAGCAAGAATCACCCGCCGAAGGTCGCCGCCATGGTGCGGCAAATCGAGGACTTCGAGTACATCCGCGTCGCCAATGAAACGGAAGCGTTTTCGCTTGAATCCAACCTCATCAAGCAGTTCAAACCGAAATACAACATCCTGCTCAAGGACGATAAGCACTTTCCTTATGTCCGCGTCGATCTCAAGCAGGACTTTCCCCGCCTGGAGATTGTCCGGCGCGTCAAAAACGACGGCGCAAAATACCTCGGCCCCTTCCTCTCCGGCCTTTTACTGCGGGACGGGCTTTCACTCGTGCGGGAACACTATCCCATCCGCCAGTGCAAAAAAGATATCGCGCGCATGATCGCGCGGCGGGAACGTCCTTGCCTGATGTACCATATCGGCAAATGCTGCGCTCCTTGTTCGGGGAATGTCTCCCGCGAGGAGTACCACCGTTTGCTCGACGAGGTGCTGTCCTTTCTCTCCGGCAAGACGGACGAAATTATTCGCTCGCTGACGGCGCAGATGGAGAGCGCCGCCGAAAGCATGGACTTTGAACACGCGGCAAGCCTCCGCGATCGCATCCGCGCCATTGAAAGCCTCAGCGAAAAACAGGCGGTCATCGCCACCACCAACACCATGATGGACGTGTTCGCGCTTGGGCGGCTGGAAGGCACCGCGCTGGTGTTTGCGCTGTTTGTCCGCAACGGAAAGGTGATCGGCACCGAAAAATTCCGCATGGATGCGGACGCGGAAGAGTCCGACGCGGATATTCTCTCGGCGTTTCTTTCGCAGTATTACGCGGAATCCGTTTCGTTCGTGCCGGAAGTGCTGCTCTATCAGGACGCTTCGGACATGGAGTCCATCGCCGAATGGCTCGGCGGACTTGCGGGACGAAAAGTCACCCTGCATCGACCGCAGCGCGGCGAAAAGCGGCGGCTCACCGAGATGGCTTACCGCAACTGTCTGGACGTGCTGGAAAAGGACGCTTCCCTCCAAAAGCGCGCCTGGGAACGCGGCGAAGGCGCGCTGACGCAGCTAAGCGCAATCCTCGGCCTCGAAACAGTGCCTTCAAGGCTGGAATGCTTCGATAACTCGCATATTCAGGGACGGGATACCGTCTCTTCCATGGTCGTTTTCACCGACGGCCAGCCGGATAAGAGCGCATACCGGAGATTCCGCATCCTCGAAGACGCGGGCGGAAACGATTTAATCGCCATGCTGGAAGCGCTCACGCGGCGGTTCCAGAAAGCGGCGGAAAACGAAGCGGGATTCCTTCCCCTGCCCGACCTGTTGATTATGGACGGCGGCCCCGCGCAGCTGCAGGTTGCGCTGGAGGTGCTTGACTCGTTTTCGCTCGACTTTATCCCGACCATCGGTCTTGCCGAGCTCAGCGAAACGATCTATCTGCCGGGCGAACCGGAACCCATCGCGCTGCCGCGAAACTCCGCCCCGCAGCACCTGATCGAACGCCTGCGGGACGAAGCGCACCGTTTCGCCATCAGCTACCACCGCAACGTGCACAACCGCAACGCTCTGTATTCCGTTCTGGACAGCATCCCCGGCGTGGGCGATAAGCGCAAGCGCGCCCTGTTCGATACGTTTTTGACCATCGAAGCGATCAAAGCCGCCTCGCTGGACGAGCTTAAAGCGGTGCCGCTGATCGACGCCCGCACGGCGGAGTCCGTTTACCGATACTTCCATAAAGAGAACGCAGATTCAC
>JBDKTD010000018.1:0-9138 GCA_039680365.1 Clostridiaceae bacterium | reverse complement strand
TGGCTTCGCCCTGCTGCGCCAGCGCCATCGTGATGGCCGCCGTCAGCGTCGTCTTGCCGTGGTCTACGTGCCCGATCGTCCCGATGTTGACGTGCGGTTTCGTTCTCTCGAATTTTGCCTTTGCCATTACAACCATTCCTCCTAAAAAATCTGTTGTTACCCGCATGCGGAATTTGTAACGGCAGCGGGCAAAATAATTTGTGCACCTTGTTCGGATGCTGGAGCGGGTGATGGGAATCGAACCCACATAGCCAGCTTGGGAAGCTGGAGCTCTGCCACTGAGCTACACCCGCACGCCGTGCCAATCCTCTCGCCGCCGGCGCGCTCGACGAAAAACAACCCGCTTTTCCGCGCATTCACTTTTGCGCGCCGGAAAAGCCGCATCGATAAAAGCGCATGCGTTACCCATACGCCGTCACGATAGCACCCAATATTTTATAGACTTTGCTGAGAAAAGTCAACATCCATATCGTGTATTCGGCGCGTCCCGCACCCGCAAGATACAGGACGCGCCGGATAATCTGCGCATGGGTTTTTCTGCAAAATCCCGCGCTTTACTTCTCTTCCCAGTTCATTGCGCGGGTCAGCGCCCGCCGCCAACCTAAAAGGCGCGTTTCGCGCTCACTAGCGCACATCTGCGGCGTAAAAACGCGCTCGCTCTGCCATTGACGCGCAATATCGTTGGTGTCTTTAAACACGCCAACGGCGAGCCCGGCAAGGCAGGCCGCGCCCAGCGCCGTGGATTCCACGCATCTGGGGCGGTTGACGCGCGTGTTGAGCACGTCCGCCTGAAACTGCATCATGATGTTGGAAACGGAAGCGCCTCCGTCCACCTTGAGTTCGGCCAGCGGCGTCTTTGCGTCCTTTTCCATGGTTTCGGCAAGATCGCGCACCTGATAGGCGATGCCGTCCAGCACCGCGCGCGCAAAATGCGCTTTCGTTGTGGCGCGGGTCAAGCCCAGCATGGCGCCGCGCGCGTACATATCCCAGTGCGGCGCGCCAAGCCCCGTAAACGCCGATACGAAATACGCGCCTCCCGCGTCCGGCACGGATTCGGCAAGGGTGTCGATTTCCCGCGCGCTGGAGATGAGGCCGAGATCGTCCCTGAGCCACTTAATCGAGCTGCCCGCGTTGAAGATACTACCCTCCAGCGCGTATTCCACCCTGCCGCCAACGCCCCACGCGATGGTGGTGAGCAGGCGATTTTCGCTCATAATGGGTTCGGTTCCGGTGTTCATCATCAAAAAGCCGCCCGTGCCATAGGTGCATTTTGCCGAACCCTTTTCAAAGCAGGCCTGCCCGAAGAGCGCAGCCTGCTGGTCGCCCGCTGCGCCCGCAATGGACACGCCGCCGATCGCTTCCAAACCCATGATATGCGGCTTGATTGCGCCGTAGACGCAGCTCGAAGGCATCGCCTTGGGCAGCATCCGCCGGGGAATATTCAGCCGCGCAAGCAGTTTATCGTCGTAGTCGAGTTTTCGGATGTCGTAGAGCATCGTACGCGAAGCGTTGGAGTAGTCCGTCACGTGCTCGCCGGTGAGGTTCCAGATGAGCCAGGTATCGACGGTGCCAAAGAGCAGTTCGCCGTTTTCCGCGCGCTGCTGGCCGTTTTCAATTTGGTCGAGAATATAGCGAATCTTCGTGCCGGAAAAATAGGCGTCGATCAAGAGCCCCGTGGTCTTTTGCACATAGTCGCTCCAGCCTTCGGCAATCAGCTCTTCGCAGAGCGGCGCCGTCCTGCGGCACTGCCAGACGATGGCGTTGTAAACCGGCTGTCCCGTCGCCCTGTCCCAAACGATGGTCGTTTCGCGCTGGTTGGTTACGCCAACGGCTGCGACTTCGCCCGGCTGAACATTTTCGCGCTTGAGCACGTCCGAAGCGGCCTGCTTCTGCGTTTCCAGAATGTCGAACGGGTCGTGCTCGACATACCCTGCGCCGGGATAGATCTGACGAAATTCATATTGCGCGCTGCTGATAATTTTCCCTTCAAAATCGAATAGGATTGCCCGGGAACTCGTCGTGCCCTGATCCAGGGCGAGAAGATACTTCGGCATTTGCATGTTTCTCCCTTATTCAGTTAAAGTTGACTTTCCGGCTGTTCGCCGGAACAAAGACCGATGTGAAAAAATGCTGATTTATATTATTATCGCACACCAAACTGCGTTCATCAATTGCTTGCAGCGCATTTCGGCAAGGCGGATGCAAAAGTATGTGCGAAACGCACAGAAATCGATTATACTACTCTCTATAATATGGATATGAATGTAAGTTCGGCCGCGCCGGAAGCGGCAGCCAGTAAGGGCTTCGTGCCAAACAAAGCGCTCGGTCAGAATTTTCTGACAGACGAGCGAGTGATACGCGCCATCCTGGACGCGTCGGACGCAAACGGCAAAATTGTGCTCGAAGTCGGCCCCGGAACGGGCGCGCTCACGCAAGGCTTGATCGAGCAGGCCGAACGCCTCTATGCCGTGGAAAAGGACAGTCGGCTCTGCGAACTGCTCTCCGAACGCTTTGGCGAGCGGCTTATGCTCTTGCACGCGGACTTTCTGGAAGCGGATATCGGCTCGCTTGTGCAGGAAACTACCTGGCACGCGGTGGGCAACCTGCCTTACTACGCAACCACGCCGATTGTGCTCAAGCTCCTCTCGCTGCTGCCCGAAAGCATGACGCTGATGGTGCAGAAAGAAGCGGCTGATCGCTTTTTTGCCGAGCCGGGCGATCGCGTTTACGGCCCGCTGGCGGTGATGACGCAGTGCTTCTACGACGCAAAAACAGTGCTCAGCGTGCCGAGAAGCTGTTTTCATCCCGCGCCGGAAGTGGACTCCGTTGTCGTAAGGCTGAAACGAAACGGTACACGGGAGCCAAACCCCGCATCCTTTCTTGCGTTTTTAAAGCAAGCTTTTTCCATGCGCCGCAAGACGCTGTTTAATAGCCTCATGCGAGATCCCCGCCTCCCCGACGCGTTGTTAACCTGTGAAATTCCGCAGGACGCGCGCGCCGAAGCGCTGGATGCGGAAACCCTGCTGCGGCTCTGCCGGCGGCTGAACGCCATGGAGAAAGAGTAACTACGAAAATCCAATCAACCATAACTTCATTGAAAGAGTAAGGAGAACGTACCGCATATGAAAAAGCTGACATATTTCTATCTGCCCGGATGCCCGCACTGCAGGCTTGCAAACCGCTGTCTGGAAGACCTCTGCGCCGAAGACAGCCGCTATGCCGAAGTCGAAATCCAACGCGTTGACGAATCGGCCGAAAAAGCGCTCGCCGCTAAATACGACTATTGGTTCGTCCCCTGTTTCTATATGGGAGAAGAAAAGCTCCACGAAGGCCACGCGGAGATGTCCGACATCAAAAAAGTGCTCGACCGCGCGCTGAAAAGCTGACCTGCTCGCCGGGCAAACCGCATAAATCCTTTTTGCTCCGCCGCCGCGCCTGTTTTTTCTTGCGCGCAGACGGAGTTTTTTATGCACGCGAGTGCGAAAAACATGTATAATACTAGTTACACGGGTGATTGTTTCTCAACGCGTGTTTTGAATCTATCCTATGCTGGGAGGCGTTTTCTTTGCTCGCTCTCTGGATTTTTCTGTATGTGCTCGCGGCTGTGCTCGTCGGTTCGCTCATTCTCTCCTGGAAAATCTCCGGCATGCTGCTGCACCCCAAAATCTGGGATTACTCCGTCGTTGTAGACGAAGAAGAGAAACGCGGCCACTATACCCGCGCCTGGTTTGAAAGCGAATGCCATTTGGAAGAATTTACCCTGCGTTCCAGTTATGGCTACGACCTGCACTGCGCAGTCTGGCCGCGCGCTAACGGCGCTGCGTTTGCCGACGACAGGCGGCGCGTCGCGGTCATTGCGCACGGATATACTTATTGCCTGCTGGGCAGCGTGAAATACGCCCGCATCTTCCACGACCTCGGCTTTGACTGCGTGCTCTACGATCAGCGCAACCACGGCCTCTCCGGAAAAGCGCCGACCACCATGGGGTACTTTGAGTCCCGCGATCTGTCTCTGGTCTGCGATTGGGCGCTGGAACGCTTTGGTGCGGATGCAGTTCTGGGCACGCACGGCGAATCCATGGGCGCGGCAACGGTCATGCTCCATGCACCCCAGTACCCCAAGCTTTCGTTCGTCATTGAGGACTGCGGTTACAGCGCGCTCGCCTGGCAGGTGCGCCATAATATCCAGCAGTCGTTCCATCTACCGCGTTTTCCGTTTGTGCCGCTCTCCAGCCTGTTTTTCCGTCTGCGCGGCGGCGTTTTTTACAGTCAGGTTTCGCCTGTGGAAGCGGTAAAGCAATGCGGCAAATTGCCAATGCTGTTTATCCATGGCGAGGATGATACGTTCGTTCCCTACGAAATGGTGCACGTCAACTACGCGGCCAAACCGGAACCAAAGGAAATACGAACGTTTCCGGGCGCTGCGCACGCAAAAAGCCTGTCTTCCGATCCGGAAGGGTACGGCGCATGCGTTAGGACATTTTTGGAGCACGCCGGCGTTCTCTGACGCGGCGCGCGCTTGCAAATACGCCTTCTTACTGGTATGATGAGGGTGACTCGGAGGGGATACGCATATGACAAATCCATTCCAAAAAATTATGATGGCAACGTCCATCGTCTACATGGTTCTCGGGCTGATTTTAATCATCTGGCCCGATCAGGCGCGGCAGATCATCTGTTATCTGCTGGGAGCCGCGGCGCTGCTCTACGGGCTGTACCGCATTATCGACTACTTTGCGCGCAAGCAGCATTCCGAAGGCGGCGTGCAGATCGGGGTCGCGCTCGGCATTGCCTGCGTCGTTCTGGGACTGTTCCTGCTCTTTAAGGCGAATACCGTCGTGGCGGTGCTCGCGGGCGTGATTGGCGTTGCGGTGGTGATCGACAGCATCCTGCGCCTGCAGATTGCGCTGAACCTCCGCCGCGTAACGGCAGCGGGCTGGCTGGCGCTCTTTATTACGGCGCTGGTTACGCTCGTGTTCGGCATTCTGCTGCTGTTTAACCCCTTTAACGCGGTCAAGGTGGCAACCATCGTCGCGGGGGCTGCGCTGCTGGTAGACGGCGCGTTCACGCTCTGGGGTTTAATTAAAACGCGCAGTATTCGTGACCGCCGGACGGTTATCATCAAATAGACTGCATTAGAGCCGGCGCCGCAGGATTGATTTCCCTCGCGGCGCTTTTTTATACCCTTAAAGAACCATAAGGAGGAAACCTGCATGACAGACAACATCAGTCTTGCCAAATCGCTCTTTAACGAAACTTGGGACTTGATTGACAAACCCGACCGTACGGACGAGGACAACATCACCATGCTCCACAAGGCGCATACCTCGTGTTTTCTCTGGCGCGAGGCAAACAACCCCGTTAACAACGCGCGCGGCGAATGGCAGGTTTCCCGCGTTTACAGCCTGCTCGGCATGGGAGAACCCGCTTTGCTGCACGGACGGTATTCGCTTTCACTGTGCCTGGATAACGGCATTCACGGGCTGGATCTCGCGTTCGGCTACGAAGCGGTTGCCCGCGCCTGCCACACGCTTGGCAATACGGAATCCGCCGCGGCAAACAAAGCGCTTGGTCTGGCCGCCTGCGCGCAGATTCTCGAGCAGGACGACCGTGAATACGCATTGGCCAGTTTTGCGGATATTGAATAGCATTCTATAAAATCAAACTCTTTTTATAACAAACGGGCGCGTTATGCGTCCGTTTTTTATACCACCCGCTTGCAGGGATTTATTGACCGCTCTGCTCCTCCGGCGGCGCCTCGGGACGCATGCTCCCCTCATAGATGCGCGCGCAGTTGCGGCCTTCTTCCTTGGCCGCGTAAAGGGCGATGTCCGCTTTGAAATACAGCTCGTCAAACGTGCTGCCGTCCAGCGGGCAGCAGGCCGCGCCAAAGCTGCAGGAAATCACCACGTCGCTGCTGACGCGCTGATAGATCTGCTCGCGCAGGTACAACAGTTTTGCAACCAGCGCTTCCCGGCTGAGAACGTTGATCAGCAGCAGCGCAAACTCGTCCCCGCCCATGCGCGCAACCAAATCGTTTGACCGCAGCGCTGCCTGCAGCGTTTCGGCAATTCGTGTGAGCACCCGGTCGCCGTAGCCGTGGCCAAAGCGGTCGTTGATGTGCTTGAAGTGATCGACGTCCACCATGATAAACGCATGCGCGCGCCCCGGCTCAATGGCGGCCAGCAGCGTTTCCGTGCGCTCAATAAACGCCTTACGGTTCAGCACGCCCGTAAGCATATCCAGCGTCAGGCGGTCTTGCAGGCTGATTTCCTCGCGCTTTTGCAGATCGATATCCTGCAGCAGCAGAAACGCGCGCACGTTGCAGGAATACGGGTCCGGCAGCATCTGCACGCTCACGCGAACCCAGCTGTAGAGGCCTTTTGCGCGCAGATGGCGGTACTCCAGCACGCCGGGTCGACCGTCCGCGTAAAACTCGGTCAGCAGCCTCTCGCGTGCGGCGTACGTGCGGAATCTCGCGCGGTCGTCCTCATGCGCCCAGCGTTCCGCAACGTAGCGCACAACGCTTTCCATGCCGCGGTCCAGCGTTTCCGGCAGCGCGCCGATGAGGCCGCCCTTTGCGGCTTCGAAACGGTTTCTGGTCAGGTCAAACTCCAAATAGGCAATCTGCCCCGGCGGCAGTGAAGCATAGGTTTGTTCCCATTTTTTATAGGCAATCTCGCGCTCATACTGCTCGGAGATATTCTGCAGCGAGACCACCGCCTGCGCGGGTTTTCCGTCGCTGCCGTAAATCAAGGAGTAGTCCGCGCGGTACCAGTTGCCCTGCGCGCCGAACGCGCTGATGTTGAGCTCAAGAACGACGCTGCCGGATGCGTTTTTGCCGGAGACAATCTCTTCGTGCAGGCGGCGGTACGAGTCCATGCTGTCTGCTTTGATCAGGCCGGATACCACAATATTCTCCGGCAGTTCAAAAAGAACGGACTGCCCGAGCCGTTCCGCCGTTTCCGGCGTTAAAAAGGCGGACCGTTTTGCAATGTCATACCGCAGCACGAGCTTGCCGCTCTGACGCACGGCGATGCGGTATTCCTCCTCGCGGATACGGAGTTCCTCTTCCGCCGCTTTCTGGGAGGTGATGTCCATGGCGGCGCAAATCAGCGTTTTCGCATTGCCAATCGAACGCCGCGCGCGCAGCATAACCCAGAATTCCGTTCCGTCGCGTCTTGTTTGACGAATCTCCTTCTCAAAAGAAGGGTTCTGGCTGTGGATAAACGCCAAAACGTCCTTCCGCAGAGAATCATCCGCCCCGGAAAGACAGTCCAGCACGCCTAAAACACCGTCCTTCTGCGCTTCCTCCAGCGAAGCGTAGCCATACATGCCGCAGAACCGTTCGTTGGCAAACAGCAGCGTAAAGCGTTCGTCGGCGCGCACAACACAAACGCCGCACGGTATCTCCGCCAGCAGTGTTTCTTTCCATTGTGTTGTCAGGTCGGTTGAAGCGAGAGCGTCAATGGTCATCGCAAGTCTCCGGTTGGATCAAACGCAGAACTTGTGCCAAAGAGCGGCCGTTGTTCAGCCGCCCTTGTGCGATTTACCAGCATTTCTGGTGCTCAGTATACTACAAATAGTCCGTTCTGCATAGAGCTGTTCTGCGTTTCTTTGAACTTATCGGCACTATGTTATATTTAATCACCCGTTTTGTAATTTATTCACTTTGCATGTGCGTATCTTGCAACACGAGCTGGCGCGTGCTTGACTCCGCCGAAGGGCGTGCTCGACGCCCTTGCGTTCCGCCGTGCACGCCGCCGTTTCTGCATGGATTTACGGCTTGCAATCCAACTGAAAAATAGCATATGATTCCAGTATTGGATTCTTGTATCGATTCATGCATCGGGAGGATAACGCGTTATGAAACAGTTCCGCGCCTGCGTAATCGGCATGGGTTATATCGGGGGAGCGCATATCGAGGCGCTCCGGCGGCTCGGCAACATCACCGTTACCGCGCTGGCGACCACCACAAACCCCGTTGAAAAGGCGGCTTTGCATACTGTTCCGCGCGGATACGGCGATTACCGCGAAATGATCGATCTTGAGCGGCCGGACGTCGTCCATATCTGCACGCCCAACGATACGCACTGCTCCATGGCTCTGTACGCCATGGAACGCGGCGTCGCCGTCATGCTGGAAAAGCCGATGACGCGCACCCTTTCGGAAGCGCGTCAGTTAGCCGATTACGCAAGCGCGCACCAAATCCCCAACGCAGTCAACTTTAACTGCCGCTGGTATCCGCAGGTGCTGCAGGCAAAGTCGATGGTGCAGAGCGGCGAGCTGGGCGAGATCTTTGCCGTGCAGGGTTCCTACCTGCAGGACTGGATGCTGCTTGACACGGACTACAACTGGCGCGCCGAACCCGCGCTCAGCGGAGAAAGCCGCGTGTTTGCGGATATCGGCTCGCACTGGATCGATCTTGCCGAAACCGTAACCGGCCTCCGCGTCACCGAGGTGATGGCTGATTTTGCAACGTTTCACCCGGTGCGCAAAAAGCCGCTCAAGCCCATTGCGACCTTTTCCGGCGTTACGCTCCGGCCGGAGGATTACGAAGAGATTCCCGTCTCCACCGAGGATTACTGCACGGTGCTCTACCATTTCAGTAACGGCGCGCACGGCGTCTGCACCGTTACCCAGATGATGGCCGGCCGGAAGAACCAAATCCTGCTCTCCATCCGCGGCAGCAAGCGCTCGGTGAGCTGGAACAGCGACGACTCCAACGAACTCTGGATTGGCAGCCGCGACAGCTTTAATCAAAAAGCGGCCAAAGACCCCGCTCTGCTCAGTCCGCTGGCGCGCACCGCCATCGGCTATCCCGGCGGACACGTGGAAGGCTATCCCGACACGTTCAAGCAGAACTTCAAGGCGTTTTACGCATCTCTCGAGACCGGCAGCGCTTCCAACGGGACGTTTGCGACAATTCTTGACGGCTTGCGCGAAATGGAGATCGGTCAGGCGGTGCTCACGAGTGCGAGGGAACGGCGCTGGGTAGAGGTGTAGGGGTTTCTTCTCCCTTTCTTTAAAAAGAAAGGGAGCGAAAGAAATTCTTTCCTAGTAACCCTAAAATTCTTTCGTTTCCTTTCTTTCAAGAAAGGAAAAAGGCTCTACACTATAGATTGGGGTAGAGTAAAA
>JBDKTD010000281.1:0-3615 GCA_039680365.1 Clostridiaceae bacterium | reverse complement strand
ATCGATAACGTCGCTTTCAGTTCGTAAATATGACGCATTGTGAAATAACGCAGAACGAGCTCCACATCATCCATGCGAGAAAAAAGATTGTTATCGCCGGATCCTAATTTTTCTTGTATGGCAAGAGGTGTAATCCCCCATAGCTCACAAAAAACGGGATGCCTTGATAACATTATGCATAAATCATTGAAAGGCCCACCTAATAGTGCGTTTCTTATCTCTTGATCTGTAAGTTTGACTCCTCCAGTATTCAGTCTTTCAAACACGATTTTCTTCATGGTTTTTGAAGCTTGCGTGCTATCAGTTGACTCTTTCAATAGAACCACATAGGATAACTGTCGCCGATCTATACCTTCTTTAATTTTCATTGGCAAATTACTATATTTACGCCCATTCAACTCGGGCCATTCAAGCAAACCCTCTAGAGCATAATCATCTTTGTAAAAATCAATAAGGGCAGTAATCCTCTGCAAACCATCCATTACTTCGTAGAAGTTATAGTCCTCCTCATAAAGAAATACCGGAGGGACAGGGACATTCATTATAAAAGACTCTATAAGCTTCGATCTTTTCATATTATCCCATGTTATTCTCCGTTGATATTGTGGCTGCAAAATATAATTATCTTTGCTGAAAAAAACGCATAAAAACGGTAATTTAAAAGCTCCTTGTTCAGTTACAATTCTTACTTCACCTTTTTCGTATTTGTCATTAATTGCATTATCATCCGGCAGTAGTGCGTCAGTATTTTTTTGAGGGGTTGTATCCACTTCGAAGCTAAAGAGTTTTATCATGTTGTTAAGCTCCTTGGTTTTAGTGTGTTGTCTGCGAAACATACTATACTAGTTTGCACGCAAATTCAATATCGCTAACATACTAGCCAGTGATTTCACAAATATAGCATAGCACTATAATCTTAATGAAAGTATATCCGAACTAGGCATACTTCAACTAATATTTAGCTATACTTTGGGGAAGCGCCAGTAGAACAGCCAGCGGCGGAGCTTTGGCAGGCGCGAGCGCACGCCCGTGGAAAGCGTCCTGTAGAATGCCAGCGCTTCGGTTCGCTCCTGTTTTGCGGAAGCTTTGCCGGAGAAGCGCGCGCGCTGCGCGCTGTCAAGCAGGCTCCAGAGCCGGTCTTCGTCGATCCAGTAGAGCTTTGCTCGAACGTCGGAAGCGTAATCCTCCGGCAGCTGCGTCGGCTTCATGGGCGGACAGCCCGCAAAGCGCATGAGATCCATTGAGGAGCGCGTTATGGCGAGCACGGCGGCGGTCGTATCCCGCTGGAAGAAGCGCTTGCGCAGCCGGTCTTCGGCAAACTTTCGCCAGCCGAACGCGGCAAGCGGCGGAATGGCAACGAGCAGAATCACCAGCAGCGGCCAGAGGCTGGGCCTGGCGGACTCGCCGGCACCGTTCGAAGCGCCGCCGTTTTCGCCGTTGTCGCCGGTGGACTGCGGTTCGCCCGCGCCCGGCGTCGGCGTTGCGTCCGGTTGTCCGTCGCTGCTCTGCGCATCGCTTTCGGGCGTCGCGCTGGGGCTGCCGGAAGCTTCCGGGGATGTTTCCGCGGATTCCGCGGTTGCCGTCGGGGTAGGTTCCGGAGTAGGGGTGGGCGTTGGCGTTGGCGTTGGCGTCGGTTCCGCCGTGGGCGTGGCAAGCGTGCTGTTCTGCTCGCCATCTTGCTCGTCTCCAATGCCCGGTGTTTCGACAGCGCTGCGCTGGGTGCTTGCGGTCATCTCCATGGGAATCCACTCGAGCTGCAAGGGGTCGAACACCTCAACCCAGGCGTGCGCGTGCGTATCCTCAATGTCGATATAACCGTTTTCGTCCGGCGTTTTATTATAGTCGGTGTCGATGACGATATACCCTTCGGCATACCGCGCTGGAATGCCCAGCGAACGCAGCAGCACCGTGGCGGTGGTGGCAAAATGCACGCAGTAGCCGCTGCGGTTGACTTCCAGAAAGTAGGTGGCAAAATCTTGATCGGCGGGTATCTGCTCCGGTTTGTAGTCGTAGGAACAGCGCGACGACAGGAGGTTGTATAAATCCTGACAGGTCTCGAAGAGGCTGAGCGAATCTCCGTCTACCCGCGCGCTGAGGCCGTAGCTCTGGCAGAGTTTCTGCGCGGCGGCAAGCGTATCCTCCGGCAGAGCGGTATAGACGCTGAACACGTAGTCGATATAAGCCTGCGCCGCGCTCTGCACCTGCTCGGAAGCGTCGTTTGCCGCGCCGTTTAGACCGAACCCGCCGCCAGCCGAAGCGAGATACGCGCTCTTGAACGTTCCGTCCCCGGTCAGCGGAACGGAGGAGATTGCCGCGTTGTACGGCAGCGCCTGAATCGTATAAGCGGCGCGGTTCATCGTTTTATAGAAACCGAGCGCGGTGTCTTCGACGTACTCCGCGTGCTCGATTTCCTCCGCGCGGGTCACAAGCCCGCCCGGAACCCAGATGGATGTGTTAAGGGCGGAGACGTTTTGAATCGAGAGGGTATACGCTTCGTTCTGCGCTCCCGCCGCGGCAGTCGCCGCCGAGAGCAGGTTCTGCGGCGGGACGGAAGAAAAGCTCTTTGCGTAAGATGCGTATTCCGCGCTGGAAAGGCTCTGCCAGCCGTCTCGCGTGTAGACCGCGCCGGAGAAGTCCCGCAAAAAGAACGCCTGCGGCTCGGATACCTTCAGCTTGATGGCGGTATCGCCCGTAAAGCGGATGTCCGAAAGGTTGCGAAGGCTACCGTGCGTCAGGCCGTCGTTGCTCCGAAAGATCATATCGCCAAAGTCCATAGAGAAGATCTTCTGCTGGAGATCTTCAATCGCCTGCGGACGCTCGTAGCCTTTTTGCGGCAAAAACAGCATAGAGAGCAGCATGGCAAACAGGATGGCGGGGAGGGACAGGAGGGAAAGCACCTGCTGCGCCGAACGCTGCGCGGCAAGCTCCGTGCGTTGGCGCGGCGGAAGCTGTGACTGTTTTTTGTTTTTGGGTACGGCGGGCAGCCTGCCGATGCTGTTGAGCACGCAAAGCATCAGATAGGCGGAAAACAGGCAGAAGAACGGGAAAACATTCGGCGTAAACGAGAAAAACGAAGCCGGAATTAAAAGCGGTAACGTTGCGAACGCAAGCCCGAATACGCTTGGGCGCACGATGACGAAGTAGGAGGAGAAAAGCGCGGTAAAGAACAGCAGCGCCTGAACGCCAGCCGTCATCATGGTGGCGGTTTCCTTTACGGTATGCGCGAGCAGCATGTTCTGCAGAACATCCGGCAAGTCCAGGTTAAAAAGCTCAGACGCGTGATCCACCAGCATCAGGACACCCTGCGTCAGGGTATCCGAATTCTTCAAGAACAGGTAGATGGCGGGTACGAAAAAGATCAACAGAAGCCAGCCGCCGCGTTTGGTTGAAAAAGAGATGGAGAACAGCGCAATAAAGAACACAGCCGTCCATACGGCGCGCACAACATAGATATCGAGCTGGTAACTGGAGATCAGGCAGAACAGAAAGCCAAGCACCGCGAGCATCAGCACCGTAGTCTGCTGCAGAATTTCCAGCAGACGCTGCACTGCCGAAACGCCGCCGAACACGCGCGCGCTGTATGGCCGCAGGGGGCTTTTTTCCCGTTTCGTTTGC
>JBDKTD010000084.1:0-2113 GCA_039680365.1 Clostridiaceae bacterium | reverse complement strand
AAGAGCGCCCCAGCTCGTGTTCGGCGGCTGAATGCCAAGCCCGATATAGCTTAAAAACGCTTCCGCAAAGATATAACCGGGAATATCGAACGTCAGCGAAACGAGAACGACGCTGAGCGAATTCGGTATCATATGCCGCGTAATGATTCTCAGCGGACTGACGCCGAGCGCGCGGGCGGCTGTTACGAACTCCTGGCCTTTCAGCTGCAGCATCTGCCCGCGAACCAGACGCGCGATCCCGCACCACCCCGTCAGCGTCATGGCGAGAATCAGCGTAAACATGCTCTTGCTCTGCAGAACAACCGAGAGCAGAATTACGACGATCAGATACGGAACGCTGATGATGATCTCCACAATCCGCATGAGCACGTTATCCACCACTCCGCCGAAATACGCGGAGAATCCGCCGTAAATGCAGCCGACGACGGAAGAAACCAGAGCTCCGATCAAGCCGATAAGCAGCGAGATGCGTCCGCCCTGGCAGACACGCGCAAACAGGTCTCGCCCCAGTTTATCCGTTCCGAACCAGTGCTCGGCGCAAGGAGATACGTTGCGCGCGCTCTTGTCGATTTCCTCAAAGGCATATCCGCTGATCTTTGGCCCGAATGTTACCATCGCAATCAGCAAAATCAGTATGATCAGCGCTATCAACGCAAGACGGTTCTCGCGGAAGCGCCGCCAGACGTCCTGCAGGTAGCTCACGCGAGGGCGCGCAATTCGCTCCGCTTCCGCGCCCTCCACGCCGAGGATAATGAACTTCTCCTTTGATATCTGTTCCATGCCTCGCACCTCTATTTCTCGCCCGCGAGACGGATGCGCGGGTCAACCAGAACATAAAAGATATCGGTCAAAAGCTGCATTACCACAAACAGAACCGCGTAGAAAATCGTGGTGCCCAGCGTCATGGAATAATCATTGTTGTTGATGGAGCTGATGTAGTAAAATCCGATGCCGGGGATACTGAACATTCGTTCCACCACAAACGCCCCCGTAAAGATTCCAACAATTCTTCCCGCAAGAATGGTAATGCCGGGCAAAAGGGAATTGCGCAGCACATGCCGCGTAATCACCTGAAACCGGCTGAGCCCCTTGGAGCGCGCGGTCAAAACGTAATCCTGATTCATTTCATCCAGCATGCTGGACTTGGTAAAGCGCGCATAGGTGGCGATGGTTCCAAAGGAGAGCACAATAACGGGAATCACCATGTGCTTGCCCTGCCCCCAGCCGGAAGTTGGCAGCCATCCCAGTTTGACGGAGAAAAGATACTGCAGCAGCGACGCCAGAACGAACACCGGAATGGTGATGCCCATGATCGCAATGCACGTAACGAGGTAGTCCGGCCATCGGTTCTTGTGGAGCGCCGCGATGATGCCAAGGCTCACGCCAAGAACGAGGCCGAGCGCAAGAGCGATGCCGCCAACGGAACCGGAAACCGGAGAAGTCGATAAAATCGTCTCCTGCACCGACCGTCCGGGGTATACGACGCTTTCGCCCAGATCCCCCATGCAGAGATTCTTCAGATAGTATAAATACTGCTCAAACAGCGGCTGATCCAGCCCGTATTTTGTGTAAAAGTTCAGCCGCGTCTGCTCGGGAAGCGCCCTCGCCATGCTCGCAAGCGGATCGCCGGGGATAGAGCGCATCAGAAAAAACGTCAGCGTTACGACGAGGAAAATGGTGAGCAGCATATACAAAATGCGTTTGACAATGTATTTGAACAAGCCGCAGGATCCCCCTTGTCAAAGGGAGGAGGCGCCGGAGCGCCGCCTCCCTTAAATTATACCGTTTTATTCCGATTGTATCAGGCTTACCTGCCGCTGGTATACATGTACTTGAACCCGTCGTTGGAAAATCCTACCGTGGAATACCCGTAGACGAACGGGCGATAGAAGGCGTGACTCTGCCAGGTGGCAAGCGGACTTACGACGCACTCGTCCTTGATGAGGATGGTCTCAGCGTCGATAAAATCCTGCAGGCGCTTGGCTTCGTCCATTTCGCTGGACGCCGCCTTGATCAGCGTATCATACTCCGCGTTGCTCCAGCCGGTCTCGATGGCGTCATAGTCCGAAACGAACAGGCTCAGCACATCGTAAGGATCGTTGTAATACGCGCC
>JBDKTD010000028.1:0-6033 GCA_039680365.1 Clostridiaceae bacterium | reverse complement strand
CCGGCGTACCGAGTGTGCCAACCGTGCAGTGCAGCGCGGAAAGATCGACTTTGAGCGGTTCGCTGGAGGTATAGATACGCATCGTGTCCGGATCGTCGAGCGGAATGGTCACGGGGTCGAGACCCGTGAGATCCTGCAGCATGCGGAGCGCTGTCGGGTCGTCGTGGCCGAGAATATCCAGCTTGACGAGGCGGTCGTCCATGGCGTGGAAGTCGAAATGCGTCGTGATGATTGCTTTGTCGCGTTTGTCCGCCGGGTACTGGATAGGCGTATAGTCGAGGATGTCGTCCTCTTTGGGCACGATAACAATGCCGCCGGGGTGCTGCCCCGTAGTTACTTTTACGTCCTGACAGCCGTTGGCGATGCGCTCACGCTCGGCCTTCCGCAGCGTTCTTCCGTTCTTTTCTTCGTAAATCCGAACGTATTCAAACGCCGTGCGCACCGCGACGCCGGAAATCGTGCCCGCGCGGAACGCGTGCCCGCGCCCGAACATCTCTTCAACATATTTATGCGCCTTGCCCTGATATTCGCCGGAGAAGTTCAGGTCGATATCCGGCGTTTTATCGCCGTCGAAGCCAAGGAAGACTTCAAACGGAATATCGAAGCCCATCTTTTGGTACGGCGTGCCGCAGACGGGGCAGTCTTTTTGCGGCATGTCGATGCCGCAGGCGTACTTTACGCGGTCAACGTCGAAATCGCTGTGCTTGCAGTTCGGGCAGACATAGTGCGGCTGCAGTGCGTTGACTTCGGTAATGCCCGCCATGGTCGCAACAAACGAGGAGCCGACCGAACCACGCGAGCCTACGAGGTAGCCGTCGGAGTTCGATTTATGCACGAGTCGCTGTGCCATAAGATACAGCGAAGCAAAGCCGTTGCCGATGATCGATTTGAGCTCGCGATCGAGCCGCGCCTGCACGACCGGCGGGAGCGGATCGCCATAGAGTTCGTGTGCGCGTTTCTGCGCCATCTCCTGCAAAATTTCGCTGGCGTGCTCAATCGTTGGCGCGTGCGTACCATCCGGGAACGGCTTGATCTGTTCGCAGCGGTCGGCAATTTCGTTCGGAACGTCAACGACTACCCTTTTGGCCG
The DNA here is from genome assembly GCA_039680365.1 of Clostridiaceae bacterium. Taxonomy (GTDB): domain Bacteria; phylum Bacillota; class Clostridia; order Christensenellales; family CAG-138; genus UBA7703. The sequence continues at coordinate 4,944 of JBDKTD010000028.1, read as the reverse complement.
TTTCCGCGCCGAGGTAGGAAAACTCCTCGAGCATCTCCGTTGTCGTTTTAAAATACAGCGGCGGCTGTAATGATGCGTCGTCAAAGCCGTTTTTCGTGAGGATGACTTCGCGGTAAATCGCGTCCTCCGGGTTTAAAAAGTGCACGTCGCCCGTTGCGGCTACCGGGATGCCCAGCCGGTCGCCAAGAGCCACGATCTCGCGGTTGATCGAAAGAATCCTTTCGTCGCTGGCTTCCCCCGCGCGCACAAGGAACGCGTTGTTGCAGCGCGGCTGAATTTCCAAATAATCATAAAACCGCGCGATGTGTTCAATCGTTTCTTCGCCTTTGTCTTTCAGGATCGCCTGGTACAGCTCGCCGTCCGCGCAGGCAGAGCCGAGAATCAACCCGTCGCGAAAGATGGTCAAAAGGCTGTAAGGAATGACCGGGTGATAGTGAAAGTGCTCCAAATGCGCAAAGCTCACGATGCGGTAAAGGTTTTTCAGCCCCGCCTGCGTTCTGGCAAGGATGACGATATGGTTCGTCTGCGCGCGTTTTTTGCCGCCTTCCGGCCGCGTTGCGTACGAGCGCACGGGCAGCGAAGTCAGCCCCAGCGAGCGCAGGCGTTCCAGCAGATGCAGAAACACTTCTCCCGTGGCGTTTGCGTCGTCCGAAGCGCGGTGGTGATCCTTGAGCACGACGTTCAGCGCTTCGCAGACGGTATCCAGCTTGTAGTTTTCCAAATCGCGCACGAGATAGCGCGAAAGCATCAGCGTGTCGGTATACTGCTGGTCAAATACAATCCCGAACCGCTCGCCGTGGTGGCGTATAAAGCCCATGTCGAATTCCGCGTTATGCGCAACGAGGCAACAGCCTTTCGAGAACTCGTAAAAGTCACCCAGTACCTGACGCGCGTTCGGCGCGCCGTAGAGCATTTCCGTCGTGATGCCGGTAATCTCGGTGATGCGCGGCGGAACGATGCCGCCGTCGTTGACGAACGTTTGAAAGCAGCCGACCACTTTCCCGTTCTGTATTTTGACCGCGCCGACTTCGATAATTTCGCATTGTTCCGGCTTGAGGCCGGTCGTTTCCAGGTCGAAAACGACGAACGTTTGGTTCATGTCCGCCAGTTCCGATTCGCGCTGGAGATAGCCTTCCACGCCGAAGATCGGCTTAACGCCGGACTTCTTTGCCGCCTTGGCTTCCGCCGGGAACGCCTGCACCACGCCGTGATCGGTGACCGCGAGCGCTTTGTGTCCGAATCGTTTCGCTGTTTCGAACGCTTTGTCCACGTCCGTAATGCCGTCCTGCGCGGACATGCGCGTATGCAAATGCAGTTCCACGCGCTTGAGTTCGCACTCGTCCTTTCGCCCTTCGAACGGAACGAGGCAGACGTCGTTTGCGTAGAGAACAAGTTCGCTCGTAATTTTTGAGATCTTGGCTACGCCCTGCACGAGCAGGTGGTCGCCTTTTGACTGTGCTTTTTCAAACTCCGAAACGATCTTTGCAAGCTGTTCGGGCGTATCGAGCAGCAGCGAACAATAGATGGTATCCGTTCCGTCGGAAACGGATACATCCAGCGGATAGCAGGTTTGATCTTTTTTACGTTTGTTCTTAAAGGGGTTCCGCTCGGTAATGGTGATAACCGTGCCTTCGATAACGACCTTGTTCTTGCTCTCCACAATATCCCGAATACGCCGCTTCAGCGTGGAAGCGATGTATGCGCCAATGAGCACGCGCTTGCCGACGACCGGTTTGGGTTTGACGGGCGCGGACGCGCTCTGCGGCGCAGGAGGAGCGGATTCGCCGGCAGCGGTGATTGCCGCCTTGGCGGGTGTTTCCGGCTCGTAGGGCTTCTCCGCGAGCCATACGACCCTTACGCGTGCGCCGCCGGACTTCTCTTCCAGCGCGCAGGCGAGCTTTTGTGAAACCGGGATGGAAAACTCCCGCTCGCAACGAAAAAAGACCGTCAGCAAGTTTTGCTCACGGTTCAGCGTCCCATGATCCAGCGTTACGGAAGCATCGTCAATACCGACGCTCCGCAGCGTTGATGCCAGTTCCTCTTCCAAAGTCCCAGTCCCTTTCAAAAAGAAGCGTTGATACCAGTTCCTCTGCTAATGTTTCAGTCCCTTTCAAAAAGAGATGAACGAAAGCGTTCTGCCAAACTGATCTTATATTGAATTCTGTTTTTGTTCGTTGAGCATCTGCGTTGCGCGCTCAATCAGCGCTTCCACAACCTGCTCCGCAGGCCCGTGAAAGACCTGTTCGCCCTTAACAAAGAGCACGCCGTTTCCGTTGCCGAAGGCGACTCCGATATCCGCGTCGCTCGCCTCGCCGGGGCCGTTGACCGCGCAGCCCATGACCGCGACTTTCAGGTAGCCCTGATGATGCGGCAGCCGGCTGTTGACCAGCTCTACCATCTGCATCACGTCCACGCGCGTTCTGCCGCAGGTGGGGCAGCTCACAAGTTCGATATCGTCTTTTCGCAACCCTACCGCGCGGAGAATCCTGAGACCTGCTTCCACTTCGCGCACCGGATCGTCCGTCAGAGAAACGCGAATCGTGTCCCCGATTCCTTCCAGCAGCAGCGCGCCGATTCCGGCGGCGGATTTGATGATGCCGCTCTGCTTATCCCCCGTCTCCGTTACGCCCACATGGAGTGGATAATCGACCAACCGCGAAATCTCGCGGTAGGCTTCCACCGTGGTTCGCACGTCGGACGCTTTCAGCGAGAGCACGATCTCTTCATACCCCTCGCGCTCCAGAATCCGGACGTGCCGCAGCGCGCTTTCCACCATTGCAGCAACCGTGTTGCCCGCGTATTTCTGCTTGAGTTCCGCTTCCAGCGAGCCCGCGTTGACGCCGATGCGAATCGGTACGCGGTGCTCCTTTGCGCAGGCGACCAGCGAGCGAACGCGGTCTTCCCCGCCGATATTGCCGGGGTTGAAACGCAGCTTGTCCGCGCCGTTTTCGATCGACGCTATGGCGAGCCGATAGTCAAAATGGATATCCGCAACCAGCGGAATGGATATCTTGCTCTTGATTTCCCGAAGCGCTTTTGCGCAGGCCATGTTGTAGACAGACGAACGCACGATTTCGCAGCCCGCCGCTGTCAGCGCGTTGATCTGCGCCGCGGTGGCGGTAGCGTTCGCCGTATCCGTATTCGTCATGGACTGCACCGTCACCGGCGCGCCTCCGCCGACCGCTATGCCGCCAACGGAGATTTGTCGTGTCAGTTTTGCCAAAGCGTTACCCTCGAATCAAATTGACAATGTCGTTGTAGGTTAAAAAGATGATGAGCCCGAAGAGCAGGATCAGGCCGACAAAGTGAACCATGCCTTCCTTCTCCGGCGGAACGGCTTTGCCGCGGATCACTTCAACCACCATAAAGAGCAGCCTTCCGCCGTCCAGCGCGGGAATCGGCATCAGATTCATAATGCCAAGGCTAGCGCTGATGAGAACCATGAGCCGGAGCACCGTTTCGCCGCTGGAACGCACCGCCTGGCTGATAAAGGCGACAATGCCGACCGGACCGGAAACGTCCTGACTTGAAACGTTGCCTTGGAACAAGTTGCCGAAAAACTTGAATGTCTCCGTAAGGGTGCTCACGATATAAGCCGCGGAGCGCGTAATCGTCTCTCCAAAGGGAAACTTCATGTGGTCGCCGTTGATTGTAATGCCGAGAACGGTTTTGCCCGCCAGTTCGTCGTAAGCATTCGTAACGCGCAGGGTTTTCTCCTCGCCGCTGCGGACGACCGTTAAATCAAACCCTTCGCGGTCTGCCGCCTGAATCAAATCGACGGTCTGGTTATAATACATCACGCGCTTTCCGTCGACAGCAACGATAAAATCGCCCTGCTGCATACCGGCAGTATACGCCGGGGAATCCGCGTTGACTTCGTAAACCTGCGGCATGATATCGCCAAACGCCGAAAGCGTAACGATTGCCGCAAGAAACGCAAACAGCAGGTTCGTCAGCGGACCCGCGAGCACGACGACGATGCGCTTCCAAACCTTTTCGAGGTAAAACGAACGTCCATCGGTAATCTTTTCATCCTCGCCGTTAAAGCGGCACATGCCGCCGATGGGCAGCGCGCGCACGGAATACTGAATGCCGTTCTTCGTCGTTTTCCAGAGCACCGGCCCCATGCCGATGGCGAATTCCAGAATGGAAAAACCCAAAGCGCGCCCGGCAAAAAAATGGCCGAGCTCGTGAATCATCACCAGCAGCGAGAGAACCAGCAGTGCAGCAATGATGGATAATGCCGTCGTCAAACCGAGTTTCCTACCTTTCCCGCGCGATCCGTTCGATCCGGCTGTTTGCCAGCTCTCTTGCGGCGCGGTCCGCTTCCACAATCTCCTCCAGCGTTGCCGCTTTCAGAGGAGAGTGTTCCTGTAAAGTATAGTCTACGACTCGTTCGATGTCCATAAACCCGATGCGTCCGCCGCAAAATGCTTCCACCGCCGCCTCATTTGCGCCATTATACGCAATGGGGTAAGAGTTCCCTCCCGCGAGTGTTTGGTAGGCGAGCTGAAGCGCGCCAAACCTTGCCAAATCGGGCTCAAAAAACTCCAGCGGCTGTTCGGATTGCAACATAAGCGGTTGGCAGACGGAGTTGCTCCGCGCGGGAAACGTGATGGCATATTGAATCGGCAGCCGCATATCCGGCCGGCTCATGTTGGCCATGCAGGGTCCGTCGCGGTAAGCGACCATGGAATGCACGATGGACTGCGGGTGAATCAGCACTTCGATCTGCTCGCCGGGGATATCGAACAGGTACGCCGCCTCGATAACTTCCAGGCCTTTGTTAAAGAGCGTCGCCGAGTCGATTGTAATCTTTTTGCCCATATTCCAGGTTGGGTGCGCCAGCGCCTGTTCGAGCGTTACCTGTTCCAGCGCTTCTCGTTCCAGACGCCAGAACGGGCCGCCGGAAGCGGTCAGGATCAGGCGTTCGACCTCGTTTGC
>JBDKTD010000140.1:0-3070 GCA_039680365.1 Clostridiaceae bacterium | reverse complement strand
CGAGATCCAGCGCTACTCGCCGCGCGGTGTAGTCGCGGTTCAAAATTGCCTGACGGAGGAACTCATACCCGAAATCGGGGCCGTAGCCGTGAAAGGTCTCCGCGCGGGACATATCGTCAACAGCCTTGTGCATCGCTTCCACAACGGCGGGAACCAACGGGCGCGTCACGTCGCCAATGCCCATCCGGATCAGTTCCGCTTTCGGGTGTGCCGCTGCGAAAGCCGCAGCGCGCTTGCCGACTTCGTAGAAGAGATAGTTGCCATGCAGCTGAGAGTAATATCCGTTTGCAGTGAACAAATTCACAATCCTCCCCATGATAGAAAATCAACAAATTATATCACATTGCTTCGAATACGCGCAAGATTTACGCACATCGGCAATGCCCCCGACGGATGTTTTTCTTTGCCGCAGCGGCGGTTTACAGGCGCGCAAACTGCTGAATTTTTAAGAATAGTTTACAATGCTTCGGTGGCTGGAGCATGTCCGCTTTCTAGTATTTCTTTTAAGGGTATGTTATAATCGCCCTAAACAGCGGTGAACGCGCCCGATTTTACGCTTTGCCGCCGCTGCTTGCGCCAGTCATTTCATTTTTTACAACAGACGAAGGAGAATACCGTTTGGCACAGGATTTAGAGCGGGTCAGCGTTTCCATCCCGCTGGAAAATGTGGACGAACTGCTGGGGCTGTTCGGCGTGTTCGATGAGAACATCGGCGTGTTGGAAGAGGAAACCGGCGCAAGCATCCGCGCGGAAGAAAGCGGCGTGCGCATCAGCGGCGAACGGGAAGCCGTTGGCGTTGCCCAGATCGTAATCGAAAAGATGCTTCAGATGCAGCGCCGCGGCGAAAAGTTCAACCGCAGCCGCATCCGTTACGCCATCGACCTGGCCAAGGAAGGCAACGCCGACATGATCGAAAAGATCATGGGGGACGTTATCGCCATCACCAATAAGGGCAAACAGATCAAATGCAAAACCCTCGGCCAGAAGCGGTATGTCCAGGCGCTCAAGGAGTTCGAGCTGGTCTTCACCATCGGCCCCGCCGGTACGGGCAAAACGTATCTCGCGGTCGCCATGGCGGTGCAGGCGTTTAAAAATAAGGAAGTCGAGCGGATTATCCTGACCCGCCCGGCGGTCGAAGCGGGGGAGAAACTCGGTTTTCTGCCGGGCGACCTGCAGAGCAAAGTCGATCCTTATCTGCGCCCGCTTTACGACGCGCTGCAGGAGTTTCTGGGGCTGGAGAGCTACAGGGCGCTGTATGAGCGCGGCGCAATCGAAGTCGCCCCGCTGGCTTATATGCGCGGGCGCACGCTCAGCAACGCCTATATCATCCTTGACGAAGCGCAGAACTGCTCCAGCGAGCAGATGAAGATGTTTTTAACGCGAATCGGCGAAGGTTCCCGCGTTGTGGTGACAGGAGACGTTACGCAGATCGATTTGCCGAAGGAGAAGATCAGCGGCCTCGTGCAGGCCGTAAAAGTGCTCGACAATGTGGAGGGAATCAAAATTATCAACCTGACGCACAAGGACGTGGTGCGCCACGAACTGGTGCAGCGCATCATCTGCGCATATGAGCGGTTTGAAAAACCAAAGCGCGCCTAACCTATCGCCCGATTGCCCTTTCAGGCGAAAGACTACGGAGTAAAGGACAGAAAAGAATCGTGGCAGTTTCGCAAAAAAACGTCGGCAGCACAAAAAAGCAAAAGAATAAACCCAAATCGCAATCCAAATTCTATGCGGTGTTTACACTCATGCTTGCGTTTGCGCTAAGCTGCGTGGTTACGCTTACCTCGCTCACGCCAAAACGTTACGAGGTTTCCGAAGGCAGCGTTGCCAAGGAAACGATCACAGCGCCCCGTATGGTGGAAAACACCGTTATGACCGAAGCGCTCCGGGATGCGGCGCGCAGCGGCGTGAAAACCGTGTACGCGGTCGATACCAAGCTGGCGGATTCGCTGATTTCCGGCGCGCAGAGCTTCTTCTCCGCGGTGATGAGCTTTAAAAACGCCGCCGTGGAGATCAAAGCTTCCACAGCGCCCACGATTACGGGCGCGGACGGCAACACCTATCCCGCGGACGACGACCGCACCTGGAACGAGATTATCCCGACAAACGACCTGCTTGCCATGCTGGTCAAACTGCCGGTCTCCATTACGGATACGTCGCTTGGGTATGTGCTGCTGGAAACGAGTGAGGCGGATATCAGCGCCTTGCAGGAGATGGTGCTTACCACGCTGGAAGAAGAGCTCCGTGCGGGTGTAACCGAGAATAATCAGACGACGATTCTTGAGCAGATCAAGCGTGAACTCAAGCTTTCCTCCTTTTCCGTATGGCTTAAATCGCTGGGCGAGACGGTTTACGACGCATACCTGCAGCCCACCAATGTTGCCAACGCCATTGAAACCACGCGCGCGCAGGAGAAAGCCGCTTCCGAAGTGGAAACGGTGTATTTCGCGCGCGGTTCGGTGCTCGTGGAAGCGGGGCAGACTATAACGACCGAGCAGATGAATCTGCTGTTAAGCCTCGATCTGGTCAAGGGTGCGGAAGCGACCAGTCACTTAGCGCCCGGCGTGATTTCGTATCTATTTTTCGTGTATGTACTGATGCTGGCGTACCTTGCTTCGTTTGAGCAGGAGACGTTCGTTTCCAATAAAAAAATGACCATCCTCGTGCTGATACTGCTGCTGACCAGCCTGCTGGAATGGGTTTGCTATCTCATCGATCCGCGCGTGACTCCCGCAGTGTTCGGCGTGATGCTGGCGAGTCTGCTGCTTTCAAGGCACGTTGCCGAGATCGTCAACATTGCGCTCGCCGTTTCGCTTGCGCTGCTCGCAGGCGGCAGCGGGAACACGCTGTTCGGTTCGGATTCCATCCTCGCAATGGCCTCCATGCTCGCCGCGGGGCAGGCAACCATACTGGTTGCCGAGCGCAGCCAAAAGCGCGGCGCACTGATTGCCGCCGGCACGGTCGGCGGGGTCGCAGGCGCGGCCGTCGTGGTTGCGGGCGCGGTGATACTGGAATACGCCTTGAACAGCGCGCTGATCTACGCGGGGCTTGTAATGGCTTCGTCGCT
>JBDKTD010000098.1:0-6160 GCA_039680365.1 Clostridiaceae bacterium | reverse complement strand
AAAAGATGCAAATTTGTTTCCGCCGCTCGAGCTTTCACTGCGGAACGCATCGGGAAGGAGCCGCTTCTATGGTTTGCCCCCACTGCAAAACTCCCATTTCCGGCTCCGCCGACTTCTGCATCTTCTGTGGAACGCCGTTTACCCGCGCGGGCAGACGAGCCGCGCACTATTGCGCTTCCAGCCCGGTAAAAACACCCGGCATTGTTCGGGCAAAGCGGTTTTTCTACGGTGCGGCATTGCTCCTTTCGGTTTCGGTCTTCTGCTCCGTTCTGCTTGCGCCGCGTTTTAGCGGCAATACGCCCCCGCTCGTTGCGGAAGTTACGCCGAAGTCCACCGCCTCGCCGGAACCGGTTCTGCCAAGCGCTGCGCCAACGCCAGCACCAACGTCGCTTCCGACGACCGCTCCTTCGATTTCCCCCGCTCCTTCGCCAACGGAACCGCAGTTGGAAAGCGGCGCGTTTTCCGACCGCAGCGGTTCATATCCGGTGCGTATGTACATCTCCGAAGTCGAAAGCGCCAATCCGGATACGCAAGCGTCGGGAGAAGCCATGCTCAACAAGCAATTTGACGGCACGCTGACGCTCGAAATCGACTCGCTTGGCGACGGCACGATCCAAATCGATCAGGGATTCTTTTCGCCGGAAGCGGTTCTCGTTTCGGCGTTTGTGGACAGTGCAAACGTCACCTCCGGAAACACGCTGTACGGCGTTTCGCAGGAAACCGGCTATGTGCTGACCGTCGTCTGCGTCTGCGCGGAAGGCGGCGTCTCCGGCCTCATCTGGATGGACAACGTAGAGACGCATATCGAGTTTATCTACTTTGGATGACGGCGCAAGCCTCCCGTTTGGATCGATCTGCGAAAAACCACGATGAAATTCCGCCGGTATGCTGTTTCAGAACCGCGCGAAATATTGTATACTATTCCTAGAAAAGGTCTCTTTGTCCTTGCGCAAAAAACGTAACCGGAGGAATGCGTATGAAACTGTTGTTCGCCATCGTACAAAACGACGATCAGAAGGCGCTCACAAACGCGCTGGTAGAGCGCAGCATCAGCGTCACGCGGATTGCAAGCACGGGCGGGTTCCTGCGCGGCGGCAACACGACGCTCATGATCGGCGTGGAAGCCGACCGGCTGGACGAAACGCTCGATATCATCAAGGAGCATTCCAGCCGCCGCCAGATCGTAACCGTTCCGGCAACGGGGATTCCGCATAATATCGACAGCGTCGCCATGCCGATGACCGTTACGGTCGGCGGCGCAACGGTGTTTGTTCTTGACGTTGCGCAGGCTTATAAGTTCTGAAACGCAGTTTTGCGTCGTAAAGCCGCTCTTACCGGCGGCCGTTTGATTTCTGTTTGCGTATTCCTGAAAATCTGCCCGAAAGTGTTGTAACAGACGACAGACCCAAACCGTATGGAGAATACCGCGGCCGTTCAGCGGCCGATGTTCACCCCCGCCGCGCTCCGGCGGCTCATGATTCCGCTGATTCTGGAGCAGCTGCTCGCCATGACCGTCGGCATGGCCGCCACGGTGATGATTGCCAAGGTTGGCGAAGCGGCGGTTTCCGGCGTTTCGTTGGTGGACACGCTCAACAACCTAATCATCAGCATTCTCGCGGCGCTTTGCACGGGCGGCGCGGTTGGGTGCGCGCAGTCTCTGGGGCGGCAGGACGCGGCGAACGCGCGCGGAGCAGCGAAACAGCTCTTCTACATCGCGCTTCTCTTTGCGCTCGCCATCAGCACGGCGCTTTTGATCGCGCCCGGTTTCTTTATTCGCATCCTGTTCGGCAAGGTCAGCGCGGACGTTTCCCAAAGCGCCGTAACGTACCTTACCCTGACTTCGCTCTCGTTTCCGTTCTTAGCCGTATACAACACGTGCGCTGCACTCTTTCGCTCCATGGGCAACTCGCGCGTTTCGCTGGTTGCCTCGGCGATCATGAACGTCATCAACATCTGCATCAACGCCGTGCTCATCTACGCACTGAACTGGGGCGTGCGCGGCGCGGGACTGGCAACGCTGATTTCGCGCGCAGTCGCCGCGATTCTGATGCTGATTCAAATCCGCAACCCCGCCAACGTGATCCATCTGCGCGATTTTTGGAAGGTGAAGTTCGAAAAAAAGATCGTCGGCAGTATTCTCTCGGTCGGCATTCCCACCGGGTTTGAGAACGGCATGTTCAACTTTGGAAAGATCATCGTTCAAGCGCTCGTTGCTACGCTCGGCACAGCGGCAATTGCCGCAAACGCGGTGCTCAACAGCGTATCCGGCCTTGTTATCGTGCCCGGCATGGGCATGGGGCTTGCGATGGTAACGGTAATCGGCCAATGCGTCGGCGCGGGAGACTATGAACAGGCGCGCGCTTACGTAAAGAAGATGATGTTCTTTACCTACGCATTCATGCTCACAACGAACATTCCAATGCTGCTGGGCGCAAAGTGGATCGTTGCGCTGTTTCCGCTGAGTCCGGACGCGGTAAAGACCTGCCTGACCGTCATGCCGATCATGGCGACAATGCACCTTACCGTATGGCCGTTCGCGTTCGCTTTCCCCAACGCGCTGCGCGCGGCGGGCGACGCAAAATACACCATGATCTCCTCCTCGGCTTCCATGTGGCTCGTGCGCGTTGGTTTGAGCTATGTTATGATTCTCGGCTTCGGCCTCGGCGTTGCCGGCGTTTGGTACAGCATGTTTATAGACTGGGTTGTCCGCCTTTGCCTGTTTGTTCCGCGCTACCGGAGCGGAAAGTGGATGACAAAACGCGTCATCAAATAAGGAGTTTGCTGTGGTAGAGCTGTTCGCATCCGACATCAAGCAGATCGCCCCCAAAGCGGACGAGCTGATTCTGCTCCTCGACGAGGAACGGCAAAAGCGCGTCCGTTCTTACGGCGCTTCCCGGGACGCGCTGCGCTGCCTTGCCGCGGGGCTTTTGCTCTACGACGCGTTCGGCGACCGCGCCAGAAGCGCGCACTTCGAGCACGGCATGCGCGGCAAGCCGTTTTTGCAGGATGTTTCGCAGTTTAACCTGACGCACGCGGGCGATTACGCGGTGCTCGCGCTCTCAAAAGAGGCCGTCGGCGTCGATCTGGAGCGCATTCGCGCCATCAACTGGAGCAGAGTGGCCGAGCGATTCTTCCACCCGGACGAACAGCGTTTCCTCGCGGAATCGGTCGATCCGCAGACGACGTTTTTCACCATTTGGACGCTCAAGGAGAGCTACCTCAAAGCCGAGGGGCAGGGCTTCTCCGTTTCGCCGAGCAGTTTCAGCGTGCTGCCCGAGGGTTCCGGCGCGTCGCTGGGTCGGGTCGCAGGCTTCCGCTTCCGCTCGTTTGCCGCCTTCCCCGGTTATTGCCTCAGCGTGTGCTTCCGGGAAGAAGAAGTCTCTTCGAGCGTAATTCTAAAAGAATTCTAATGATTAACAGGCCAAAAGCCGCCCTTGCAGGCGGCTTTTTTTGCGGAAATACGATTTACGCGGCGGACTGGGTTTTCATCTGTTCGATCCAGCTTTCGCCCGCGCCGGTGATGAGCGCCTGAATATCCACCGCCGCGCTCTGAAGAAGCGTATACGCGGGTGCGGAGAGTTTTTCAAGCGTTTTTTCAATCAGCTTGTCCTTGAGAGAGTCGATCTCTTCCGGCTTGAGCTTGCCGTCCGCGCTGGCGGCCTTGAGTTCGCCAACCAGCGTCTGCTGCAGCTCGCCAACGGTGAGCTTCGCCGCGCGGATGACTTCTTTCTGCGCGGCGTTGATGTTCTGCAGATTCGTGCTTTTTCCGAGTTTGAGCGTCAACCATGCGCCCAGCACGCCGATGAGCGTGATGAGCAGCGTTGCCGCAATCTGCATGCCGTAATCCAAAAGCTGTTCCATAAAATTTCTCCTTGCGTTTTATTTGAATGTTCTTTTTCTGTGTTTGCGTTCCCGCGCCGGTTCAGCGGTCGTCCTCGATGACGCGGAGGCGCGTTTCATGGTCGCAGAGTTTGTCGTCCTGCTCCCGCTCGTGCTGCCAGAGGCGTTCGTGCGCGCCGCGGTTGCTGGAGGTCAGCTCTTCTACGCTCTTTTCCATGTTCTCCATAGTGGTTGTCAGCCGTGTGATGGCGCGCGTAAGTTTTACAATCGGCGCGACCATTGCGGAAAAGAGCGCGAACAGTGCGGCGATTACGCCGACAACGTCCCATTCCTGCATCGCTGTTCTCCCTTTCTATTTGTAGTACGACGGCTGCAGGAATCCCGTCCAGTCACCGTTCTTATCCAGTTTGTTTTTTACAAAGTTCCAGCCGCGCCGGGAATTCAAACGCGTCAACTGACAACCGTACGCGCCGCCCATCCACTCGATGGCGTATCCGCCGCCCGCGTAGAGGCCGATATGCCCGCTTTTGTGCAGCAAGTCGGCGGGCAGCAATTCGCTCTGCTCAATCTTTTTGCAGGATGCGCTTGCGTAGAACCCGTCTGCGGAACAGTCGAACCCGCTTTTGACCACCCGCGCATGCCGCATAAGACCAACCACGCCGCCGGAGCAGTCGGCCCCCGTTATGGATGGATTAGCCCGCACCGCGCGCTCCATCATCTCCCGCCGCCCGCCGTCGTAATACTCCGGCTGCCGAGCCGCACCCGAAGCGATCCGTTCCAGCGTAATCACGTTCGGCCGCAGATCGGCGTTGTAGAGGTTTCCGCCGCGGATATACAGGCTCAGCGGGAACTCCGCCGGAACCTTGGTGTCGTAGGCAAACGACAGCGCGTCGAGAACGATCGACCGCCGGATCTCGCTTACGTCCGCAAGGCTCGCCGCAATCGCGCCGGCCGCCGTGCTTCCGATGTTCCGCGGAATCTCTCCGCGTTCCGTCCCGTCGGTGGTTGCCGCTTCACGTTCGCCGATCAGCGCGGCGAACGTCACAGGCCCAACGACACCGTCCACCTGCAGGCTTTGCTCCGCCTGAAAGGTCTTTACCGCGCTGCGGGTATCCGCGCCGAAGCGGTCGCTGGTCAGTTCCGTCACACGCTCCGGGTACAGTCCGAGTGCGAACAGCCGCGCCTTGAGCCAGGCAACGTCCTCGCCCGACATGCCGTAACGAAGGTTCCGCGTCAGTTCCATGCGCGTCTCCGTTTGCGTTTCTCCGGCTTCCCGAAACCGGAGGCGGGCGCACGGCGTCGAAAAACGCCGTTTTGCGCAACAACTGCGGATGTGATTTGGTTGGGCATTTTTCTCCTATGGGGTATCCAACCGTATTGTCTCACGCTTTTTTTCAGTATTTTCTTATAATTCAAAAACGGAAGTAGATTGGTGCAAAAAAAGACGGATTGCTCCGTCTCTTGTTTCGAATATATTTAGTTTTTATTCAGCTGCTCCGCTGCAATTAATCAGCTATTACGATTACAGGTCAAACCGGAAGATGCAGTTCATACCCCGCACGCCCTCTTTGTAAAGCGCACAGTAGCTCGGCGGAACGCGCGTTTCCAGCAGCTCTCCGCCCAGATGTTCCAGCGTTCTGCGGGAGGCTTCGTTTGAAGCCGAACAGCTAATCACCACATACGGCATGCGGTGCGCGCGCGCAACTTCAAACACCAGCCGAACCGCTTTTTGCGCGTAAGCGTGCCCCCGGAACGGTTCGTCCACCACGTAGCCGATGTTTCCGCCGTAATAGGTGTTGCGCACGTACCCCAGACGCAAATCCGTAGCGCCGACGCAGACCCCCTCGATGACGCGGACAATATCGAAGCGGTACATCGGCACATAGCCGGTCTTTTCGTCCGAAGGCGAAACCGAGCGGATGCGCAGCGTCACTTCGCCGTCGGAAGGCATCGCAAGATCGATTTTAGGTTCCGTATCAAAGGTAACGTCGTTTCCCGGTTCCCAGTCCTTGCAAACGTCCACCCAGCCCGCCGCCCCGCTGAAGCGAAACAGCTCGTCACAGGTGAGTTCAATGGCGCTGTTGCCGCTGCCGCAGGCGGGAAACACGGTGGTAAACCGCTTGAGCGATTCGTCGAGATACACCGGAACGCCCTCCGGCAAGGCGAACGGGCAGACCCCGCCCACCGCGCTGCCGGTGAGCCGCTCCACTTCGTCAAATGCGAGCATGCGCGCTTTCGTTTTAAACTGCTCCTTGAACTTTGGGTTGTCGATTCTTGCGTCGCCCGCGGCGACCACGAGCGCGCACCCTTCCCCCAGCGC
>JBDKTD010000148.1:0-1859 GCA_039680365.1 Clostridiaceae bacterium | reverse complement strand
GGCTCTTTTTGTTTTGCCAAAAACCCACTTTATAACCCACTCCGATAAAAAACAGCAATCATCTTAGGGCAGTTTCCTTAAAGCAAACACCGATTACCAAACCATTATGTTTTCTACTGCCCGCATTGCGATTTACAGTGAAATTCTATATAATCAAAACAATATGGCACGTCTGATACCCGTTACGAAATCAAAGAACACAGGAGAAACACATGGCCGAACAAAACTCCGCCAACATCGGGTTCGAAAAGCAAATTTGGGACGCGGCCTGCGTGCTGCGCGGAAATATGGACGCCTCCGAATACAAGCAGGTCGTACTTGGGCTGATCTTCCTTAAGTACATATCAGACCGTTTCGACGCGCGGTTCCAGCAGCTGAAAGACGAAGGCGAAGGCTTTGAGGAGGATATCGACGAATACACCTCGCAAGGCATCTTCTTCGTGCCACAGGACGCTCGCTGGGAAAGAATATCCGCCGCTACGCATACGGAGGAGGTCGGCACGGCGATTGACAGCGCCATGCGCTCCATCGAAAAAGCGAACCGCCGGCTTAAGGACATCCTGCCGAAAAACTTCGCCCGCCCGGAACTGGACAAGCGGCGGCTCGGTGAAGTTGTCGATCTCTTTACCAACATCCGCATGACGGATCACGGCGCGGAGAAGGATATCCTCGGCCGCGCGTATGAATACTGCCTCTCGAAATTCGCCGAGCAGGAAGGCAAGCTCGCGGGGGAATTCTACACGCCGTCCTGCGTGGTGCGCACGCTCGTTGAGGTGCTGGAGCCGTTCAGCGGGCGCGTGTACGATCCCTGCTGCGGCAGCGGCGGCATGTTCGTGCAAAGCGCCAAGTTTATTGAAAACCACAGCGGCAACATCAACGACATCTCTGTGTACGGTCAGGACAGCAACCCCACCACGTGGAAGATGTGTACCATGAACCTTGCCATCCGCGGCATTGAAGCCGACCTAGGCAAGTATAACGCGGACACGTTCTTTGACGACTGTCACCCGCTGCTCCACGCAGACTTCGTTCTGGCCAATCCGCCGTTCAACCTCAGCAATTGGGGAGCGGCTCAGCTCGGCGGCGACAAGCGCTGGGTCTACGGCATCCCGCCAGCGGGAAACGCGAACTATGCGTGGCTCCAGCACATGCTCTATCACCTTTCGCCAAACGGCAAGATGGGCTGCGTGCTGGCGAACGGTTCGCTTTCTTCCCAGTCCGGCGGCGAGGGAGAAATCCGCCGCAACTTCGTGGAAGCTGATCTGGTGGAGTGCATCATCGCCATGCCGCCGCAGCTGTTCTATACCACGCAGATTCCCGTTTCGCTATGGTTTATGAGCCGGGGTAAAAAGCAAAAGGGCAAGACGCTCTTTATCGACGCGCGAAAGCTCGGCACGATGGTAACGCGAAAGCTCCGCGAGCTGACGGATGCGGACATCCAGGCTATCGCGGGCGCGCATAAGGCGTTCGTTGCGGGGACGCTGGAGAACGTCAAGGGGTTCTGCGCCGTGGCGACGACGGAGGAGATCAAAAAGCAGGACTATATCCTTACACCCGGCCGGTATGTGGGCATTGAGGACGTGGAGGACGACGGCGAGCCGTTCGACGAGAAGATGCGGCGGCTGACGGAGGAGCTGAACGGGCTGTTTGAGGAGTCGCACCGGTTGGAGAAGGAGATCAAGGAGCGGCTGGGGGCGATTGGGTATGGGGAGTGAAAAACAGCCCCTAAAAGAGAGAATCCTTTTTAATCCAACAGAACAAGTTTCGAGAGATGGAATATTAAAAAAAGTCCCAATGGATTTGATTGTACCTTTCACCAGACGAATTTCTGGTTTTGAATATGCCTTCTTTACAGGCGG
>JBDKTD010000128.1:0-3613 GCA_039680365.1 Clostridiaceae bacterium | reverse complement strand
TGTTGGAATCGCTCCCCGTGCCGCCGGTAATCAGCGGTTCCAGTTCTGCGGCAAAACGAACGCCGAGCAGCATTGCCGCAACGCCGCCCGGCCCGCGCAGACCCTTGTGACCCGGCACGCAGAACGCGTCAACCGGAATTCTGCTCAAGTCTATGGGCAGGTGACCCGCCGTCTGCGCCGCGTCCACTGCAAAGTAAACGCCCCTGCGTTGGCAAAGCGCGGCGAGCGCTTCGATTGGCAGAATCGTGCCGCTTACGTTGCTGGCGTGACTCACGAGGCAGAGCTTCGTGTTGGGGCGCATCAGCCGCTCCGCCGCGTCGAGGTCGAGTTCGTCGTCGCCGCGCATTGGAATGCGGTCAAAGCGCACGCCCGCTTCCACCAGCTGCGTGAGCGGGCGCATAACGGCGTTGTGCTCCAGCGAACTCACCAGAGCGTGGTCGCCGGGGCGGAGGATACCCTTGAGCACCATGTTGAGCGAAACCGTGTGCCCGGGGGTAAAAACTACGTGCGTGGGGTCGCTAAAGCCGAACAGCGCGCAGAGCAGCTCCCGCGTTTCCAGCGCGTTGATAGCAGCCTCCGTGGAAGGCGCGTAGGCCGACCGGCTGATGTTGACGCAGACGTCCTCAATATACGCTCGCATCGCCTCGCCAACGCTGTCTGCCTTAGGGCGGGACGTCGCGGCCTGGTCGAAATAAATCAGCGGGGCGGCAAAAAGTTTTTCAGGCATTAGCGTTATCCTCACTTGCGTATAACGATTTGATATGGTACAGTATATCCGAAATCTGCAGATCATTCAAGTTTACGCGGCTTTTTTTCGAACCACACCATACTATCACGCTCATTGGCCGCGCATCCAGCGGGCGGAACGATTTTTCCGCCGTCAAACACTATAATTTTTACAGACAGGGAAGGATTGGGCAACAACATGAAAAAACGTAACCTGTGGGTGATTCTCACCGGCGTTGTGATCGGGCTGGCGGCAATCTTGCTTACCGCGCTCGGCAACCCCGGCAACATGGGCTTCTGCATCGCGTGCTTTATTCGGGACACGGCTGGCGCCGTCAAGCTGCACTCCGCGGAAGTCGTACAGTATGTGCGTCCGGAGATCGTCGGCATGATCGCGGGTTCCATGATCGCGGCCATGCTCTTTAAGGAATTCAAACCGCGCGGCGGCTCTTCGCCGATGACGCGCTTTGTGCTGGCGGTGATCGTAATGGTCGGCGCGCTGATGTTTCTCGGCTGTCCGCTGCGCATGATGCTGCGCGTTGGCGGGGGTGATCTCAACGCGCTGGTCGGCCTGGTCGGTTTTGTGGGCGGCATTTTTGTCGGCACGCTCTGGCTCAAGGGCGGGTTTTCCCTTAAGCGGGCGTACCCGCAGAGTCTGACGGAAGGCGGCATGCTTCCGTTTGTTGTTATTGCGCTGCTCGTTCTCAGCGTCGCGGTTCCCGCACTGTTTGCCTTCAGCGAATCCGGCCCGGGCGCCGCGCATGCGCCGGTGCTGATTGCGCTGGCGGCGGGGCTTCTCGTTGGCGGGCTGAGTCAGCGTTCGCGCTTCTGCACCGTTGCAGGCAGCCGGGACGCGATGATGTTTAAGGATTTCTCCATGCTCTGGGGCTTCCTCGCGGTCATCGTGACCACCATCGTCGGCAACCTCATCCTCGGCAAGTTCCATCTTTCTTTTGCCGATCAGCCGGTTGCGCATACCGACGGGCTTTGGAACTTCCTCGGCATGGCGCTGGTCGGCTGGGGCAGCGTGCTGCTTGGCGGATGTCCGCTGCGGCAGGTCATCCTTGCAGGCGAAGGCAACTCCGACGCGGCTGTCACGGTAACGGGCTTCTTTGTAGGCGCGGCGATTTGCCATAACTTCGGCCTCGCTTCCTCAGCAAAAGGGCCGACCGCCAACGGCATGATCGCGGTGATCGCGGGATTTGTGCTGCTCACGGTCATAGGTCTTCTCAATCGCGAAAAAGCGTAACGCGCGAACAGTGACAACAAAAACCGGAAAGGATAACGATATGGATATCATCGACGCTAGAGGGCTGCTCTGCCCGGAACCCGTCGTGCTGGCGCAGAGGGCGGTCAAGGCCGACCCCAAGGAAGTCACGGTACTCGTGGATGCCGTCGCGGCGAAAGAAAACGTTTCCCGCTTTGCCGTTTCGCGCGGATACGACGTTGCCGTCGCCGAGCAAAAAGGCGAATTCACGCTGACGCTCACGAAGAAATGAGCGCGTACATCGCAACGTTTCATACACACCTTTCGGCAATGCGCTCTCAGCGTACGCTCGAACGAAACGGAATCCCGTCCCGCCTGTCGCCCGTGCCGCGCGCGCTGAGCGCAAGCTGCGGCACCTGCGTGCGCTATGAAGCGGAGGATCCATGCGTTTCTGCGCTGGATCACGATCTGGAGCGCATAGTGCTTTTTCATCCGGAAGACGAGCGCTACGAACCGGTGTTTGACAACGATTGAGCGGTAAATGAATCGAAATTCGGCCTTTGCCTCGCGGCAGGGGCCGTTTTTTGAATGCGCGCCCATATCACGCGCATCATTTCCGGCAGTGGTTCTGTATTGTCCGCAGACAAAAAATACGGTATGATAATTCCGTAAAAAGTATGGGGGGTTGAAGGCGTATGAAAAAACGAACGAAGCGGCTGCTTGCGGCGCTGATCATCGTGATTTGCTGCCTGATGCTGGGCGCGTATTCGCTCGCCGACGCGGGCAACTTTTCCGGCGATACCGATTGGGGCGGCGGCGGTTCGGACTGGGGCAGCTCCAGCTCGGACTGGGGCAGCTCGGATTCTTCCTCGTCCTGGGGGAGCGGATCGACCTATTATAATGACGGTTCGAGCGGTTCTTCCGGCGGACTGGGCTGTCTCGGCGGCAATCTTTTTGCCGTTGTAATTTTCATTATTGTTGTTATCGTGATTATCCGCTACAGCAAGAGCGGCAAGAACACCGCGGGCGCTCAGGTCTATCAGGCTGCGCAGGAAACGCCGGGGCTTCCGATTGAGACGCTCAAGCAAAAGGATCCGAACTTCAACGAGCAGGCATTTCTCGAAAAGATCGGCAACTGGTACATTCAGATGCAAAACGCCTGGGAAGCCAAGAAGTGGGAGCCCATGCGTGCCATCATGACGGACGCGCTCTACAGCCAGATGGAGCGTCAGCTTGAATCGCTGGTTCAGGCGGGGCGCACCAACCATGTGGAACGCATTGCGGTGCTCGATTCCCGTATCGTGCGCTACGCTGTGGAAGGCGACAACGACGTGTTGGTCGTCCGGCTCTCGACGCGCATTTGCGACTATACCACCGACGACAGAACAGGCCAGGTCGTCAGCGGCAGTCAGACGCGCGAGCTGTTCATGACCTACGACTGGAAACTGATTCGCCAGAAGGATCAGATTACGCCGGAGCAGGAGGGCATGACGCATATCAACTGCTCCAACTGCGGCGCTCCCTTAGAGATTAACCACAGCGGGCAATGCCCGTACTGCGGAACGGTCGTCACCTTAAAGGATCACGACTGGGCGCTCTCGCTGATCAAGGGCATTTCCCAGAGAACGGCATAAGAACCGCCAAGCACATAAAAGAATCGCCCGCTAGCGCGGGCGATTC
>JBDKTD010000180.1:0-5590 GCA_039680365.1 Clostridiaceae bacterium | reverse complement strand
ACAAACGGCTTTGCCACGAGGATGCCGAACCCGAGCCCCAGATAACCCAGCACAAAGGTCGCTCCGGAAAATACCAGCAGGCTCGACTCGAACTCCGCGGTAAAAAACAGACCGAACAGCATTGCGGGCAGCGCAAACTTAACCACGAAGGTTTTCATGCCTTCGATGGCCTGCGCTGAAAGGATATTTTTCTTGCGGGTGTAAAAGCCCAGCCCGAGGGCGATGAGCAGCGGCAAAACGACGGAGAGGATGTATACCAGAGTCTGCATGCGTTTGTTAACAGCTTTTCTGATTCACCGGCGGGCAAACGCAGCGGGAATCGTGAATTTCAGAATAACACGGACAAAGATACGCCGCCTCAGCCGAGCGACGCAACCAGCGCCTCAATATGCGCGGGCGTGGTGCCGCAGCAGCCGCCAAGACCCCATACGCCGCCGTCGGCAAGCGCTTTCATGAGGCGGGCGTACTCTTCCGGCTCGACGAGGTAAACGGTCTGCCCGTCGCGAAATTCCGGCAGGCCAGCGTTTGGCTGCATGAGGAGCGGAACACGCGTGCAGGCCGTAAAGCGCGGCAAAAGCTCGACGAGCTGCGCGGGGCCGACCCCGCAGTTGCAGCCCAGCGCCGCAACGCCCGCTTCTTCGAGCGCGGCAACTACCGTTTCCAGCGGCACGCCGGTCATGAGCCGCCCGTTGGGGTCGTAGGAGAGCGTGCAGTACACCGGCAGCCCGCCGCCGTACTGTTTTGCGGCGGAGACGGCGCAGAGCGCTTCCGTGAGGTCGCACATGGTTTCAATGAGGATGCAGTCCGCGCCCGCGGCAACGCCCGCTTCGATGGGTTCGCGGAAGAACTCGATCGCTTCCTCCTCGGTCAAATCGCCAAGAGGCTCGATAAACTCGCCCAGTGGCCCGATATCGAGCGCGACCGCGCAATCCTTGCCGAACGAGTCCGCGGCTTCCCTTGCGAGCTTGACGCCCGCTTCGGCGAGCTGCGCCGGCGTATAGGAGCCGCGCTTCTGACGCGGCTTGTTGGAGCCGAAGGTGTTCGTGGTGATGACGCTTGCGCCCGCTTCAAGATAGGCTCTATGGATAGCGCGAATCCGGTCCGGATGCGTGATGTTCCAGCTGTCGGGCGAAGCGCCCGCGGGCAGACCCGCTTCCAGCAGAAGCGTGCCCATTGCGCCGTCAAATACGACGCGGGGGTTCGAAAAAAGGCTTTTCATTTGCGTGTAGTTCTCCTTTGGTGTGCGGGATGGGCTGCGGAATTTAATAAACCGCGACGCATTCGATCTCTACGAGCGCGTCCTTCGGCAGGCGGCTGACCTCCACGCAGGAGCGCGCGGGCGGGTTACTGGAAAAGGTTTCGGCATAGACGGCGTTGACCGCGCCGAACGCGCCCAAATCGGTCAGAAACACGGTGGTCTTGATGACGCTTTCAATGGCAAGCCCCTCGCTGGCGAGCAGCGCGGAGATGTTTTTGAGGATCTGCCTTGCCTGCGCGGGCGCGTCTTCGCCAACGAGCGCGCCGGAAGCGGGATCGATGGCGAGCATACCGGAAAGGTACAAAAAACCGTTTGCGCTGACCGCCTGGGAATACGGGCCGATAGCGGCGGGCGCCGCGGTGGTTAAGATGATCTTCTTTTGCATGAAAGAATCCTCCGTACTCTGTGTTCCGCCTGACAGGAAGCGATACTTTGCGCGCGCCTTCCGCCGGGGGAGTTCCCATTTTGTTCGCTAGAGAGTATGATAACAGTGGCCGGGCGGGAACGCAATGTTTCCACGCAAGATTCCCGTTTGTACGGCGAAAAAAATCGGCGGATACGCTTTTATTGCGCAGCCGCCGAACAATACCGCTTACTTATTTTGCCTGCTCGAGAACGGTGTTGACGACCTTGGGCGGTTCTTCCAGCAGGGCGGGATTGGTCAAGTACTGCTTAAAGCGGCGGAACACGGCGGCAAAGTAACTGCCCGAGCAGATGCGCTCGTCCATTACCACGCCCATGGGCAGGCAGCGTTCAAAGACGATCTCCTCGCCCTTGCGAACCGGCACTTCGCGCATGTTGCCGAGGGTGACTAGAATGCTCGTGGTGCCGAATTCGTATACGTGATGGAAAATATGGTTCGTGCGGATGCTCGCAAGGTTACTGATCGTCAGGCTCGTATGAAACGGGCTTGCGTGGATCAGGCTCTTGGGCAGCCAGCCGAATTTATCGAGCATTTTGAGAAGGCCTACGCCAAAGTTGCAGAGCCCCGGAATGCTCAAAAGCTTACGGACGATGTCGTCCGTCGAGTTGGTGTCGCCCTCCTCGCGGTTCTGTAAAACGTAGCGGTCGATGGTTTCGTGAACGGTAAAGATGTCGTCGGTCATGTTGAAGTACATCTTGTTCATCGTGCCGTCCATCTCGCCGGGCTTGAGCACAACCATGGCAACGGAAAATTCGTTGCGCTGGTAGATGCGCTTGTTGGCGATAAAGCGATTGAGCAGCGGGTACTCCGCCGCGGTGCGCACGTACGCCGCGAGCACGACGCCGAGGTGCGAAAAGCGATAGCCCTGCTTGCGTTTTTCGTTCAGGTACGTCTGCATGGGCGAAATGGGGATATCGAGTTCGATCATGTTCATCGCATCGTAGCGATACTTGAGGATGTACGGCATGACGGTGTAGATGGGATTTGCAATTTTGACGCGGGTTCCGTCTTTGCGCATGGGGATCACCTCGATTTGGATGAAATTCAACAACAAGAGTACCATAAACGTATGATATACTGCAAGTACAGAAGAGAAAGTATTCATAAACGCTCAATGAGCGTTGAGTAAAAAGAAGGAGGAAATTGAGAGATGAAAACTAAGAAAATCATCGCCGCTGCGCTGGCGCTGGCCCTCTGCCTTGGGCTGCTCGGTTGCTCGGCAAACAAACTGCCGGAAGGGTTCGACGCGGACAAGGTCACCGCACGCGCCGAGGAGATCGTGGGCTACGCCAACACGGGGGACTACGATACCATCCTCTCCTGCCTGCGCGAGGACCTGCAGAGTTCCGTCACCGCCGATCAGCTCAAAGAAGGCTGGGCGCCGACCTATGAGAGCGTCGGCGCGTTCGACAGCATTACCAGCGTAAAACTGCTTGGAACAGCGGATCCGACCACCAAGTAAGATTACGCTGTTGCGCTGGTGACCTGCAAGCACGAAAAGGGCAGTGTGCTTTACACGCTTTCCTTTGACGCGGACTTGAATCTTGTTGGATTATACCTCAAATAACGAATGAATGTGCGGCTGTTTTCCGCCGCGAAGAATGAACGAACAAACAAAAAGCACTCGTTTGCGGGCATTTTGTTTGACTGTCGATAACCTCACTTAGGGGGGGTGGGGGATTCGAAAATCCCCCGTTTTTCATCAAATTTGGCGATTCTTTCGCCGAATTTGCAGAAAATACCGCGATAGTGGTATTTTTTCTCACAGTAAAAATCCATCGGCAAAGTACGAAGGACTTTGTCGATGGACTAACAAAATGCCCGCGACTGCGGGCATTTTGCTATGTAGGTCGCGTTACTTCACCGTGATCAGCTCATATTGCCGCGTACCCAGACCCAGCTCTTCGGCATGCGCCAAGGCGACCGTCCAGTCTGTGCCCGGCGCGGAATCGGCGAAGTGGTCGTGGTGGTGTTCGCCCGCGGCAAGGTGGTCGGCAAGCTGGCTGTTCGGCATGACGGGCTGCTTGTTGCAGGCATCCGCGCAGGCCTGATCGAGCGCCACAGGGTCGAACGAGGCGAACATGCCGACGTCCGGGATGATGGGCATATCGTTTTCCGCGTGGCAGTCGCAGTTGGGGGAAACCTGCATTACAAGGTTGATATGGAAGTTCGGGCGGTTCTGCAGTACGGCGAGCGAGTACTCAGCAATCTTTTCGCCGAGGATGCGGTCGCTGTTTCCGCCTTCGTTGGAGATTGCGTCAAAGTTGCAGGCGGCGATGCAGCGCCCGCAGCCGACGCAGCGGGAGTGATCGATGATCGCGATATGCTTTTCCCCGTGATAGGAAATTGCCTCGTGCGCGCACTGCTTGACGCACTGGCGGCAGCCGCGGCAGAGCTCCGCATCGACTTCCGGCTTGCCGTCGCAGTGCTGCTCCATCTTACCCGCGCGCGAACCGCTGCCCATACCGATGTTCTTAAGCGCGCCGCCAAAGCCAACGCCCTCATGGCCTTTGAAGTGCGTCAGCGATACGATGATATCCGCGTCCATAATCGCCTGACCGATCTTGGCTTCTTTAATATGCCTGCCGCCCGGAACGGGCACGAGCGCTTCGTCCAGCCCCTTGAGACCGTCCGCAATGATGATCTGGCAGCCGGTGGAAACGCTGGAAAAGCCGTTTCGCGCGGCGGCTTCCAGGTGGTCGAGCGCGTTTTTGCGGCTCCCGGGGTAGAGGGTGTTGCAGTCGGTCAAAAAGGGCTTGCCACCGCGCGCGCGGATGACTTCCGCAACGGCGTATGCAAAGTTCGGTCGGATAAACGAGAGGTTGCCCGGTTCGCCGAAGTGCACTTTGATGGCGACAAAGCGATCTGCAAAGTCGATCGTTTCAATGCCCGCTTTTTTAATCAGCCGCGTAAGTTTTTCGGGCAGGGAGTTTTCGTAGCTCGTACGCATATTCGTAAAATAAACCTTGGAAGGCTGCATCGTTCGTCTCCTGTTTGTTACGGCGGTTCTTGCCGGAATACTCAAAGGATACCATATCGCCGCAGGGACGCACAATATCCCCCGCAAATCGCGGTCGGGAATACTTGCCTTTTTTGCAAAAAGCAGGTATCATTTCGTCTTGGAATGCTTGCTTTTGGCGCGGCGGCGCGCCGGATTGGATGAACGAGTTTATGCCACACGGGGAACACAAAGGCCGGGTGACCGGTATGATACTTCTATTGAGCGCTGCTATCGTTTGGGGCGTTGCGTTTGTCGCGCAGAGCGCGGGCATGGCGTATATGGGGCCGTTTACGTTTACCGCGGTTCGCAGTGCGATTGCCGCTCTCGGGCTATTGGGGCTTTTG
The DNA here is from genome assembly GCA_039680365.1 of Clostridiaceae bacterium. Taxonomy (GTDB): domain Bacteria; phylum Bacillota; class Clostridia; order Christensenellales; family CAG-138; genus UBA7703. The sequence goes on along the minus strand of JBDKTD010000180.1, from coordinate 563 downwards.
CTGCTGTTCGACCGACTGGGCTTAAGCCCGAAAAATACCGACAAAAAACTCCTCTGGCGCGCGGGGTTGATCCTCGGCGTCGTCATGACCGTTGCCAGCAACCTCCAGCAGATCGGCTTGGTCACGACCTCCGCCGGAAAATCGGGGTTCATCACGTCGCTCTACATCGTGTTCGTGCCCGTCTTCGGGCTGTTTATCAAGCGCAGGCCGCATCCCATGCTCTGGGCCTGCGTCGTTCTCGCGGCGGTGGGGCTGTACTTCCTCTCGATTCGCGGGGATTTTACGATGAGCCTCGGCGACCTCTCCGTGCTGGGCTGCGCGGTGGTGTTTACGTTCCAGATTCTGCTGGTGGATCATTACGCGCCCAAGGTGGACGTTATGCGCCTCAACTGCATCCAGTTTACGGTCATGGCGCTGCTATCCGCAATCCCGATGGTGCTGTTTGAAGAGCCGAAGCTCGCGAACATCATGGATTCATGGATGACGCTCGTTTACGCGGGGCTGTTCTCCGGGTGCGTTGCGTACTCGCTGCAGATGTTCGGCCAGCGCCGGTTGGAACCCAC
>JBDKTD010000142.1:0-2065 GCA_039680365.1 Clostridiaceae bacterium | reverse complement strand
ATAACGTTGTGGCGACGATTCTGACAACGAAGTAAGGAGGGGAGTAAGATGGAAGCAAAACCGGAAACCATGTTCGCATACAAGTGCAAGAAATGCGGCAAGCTGCATCATCCCCGCTATGTCGTGTGCCAGAACCCGGACTGCGACGGGCGCGAGTTCGAAGAAATTCCGCTCGAGGGCAAATGCAAGCTGCTTACCTGGACGCGCGTTTATAACCTGCCGGAAGGGTACATGCAGCCCTGGCTCAACTTTGGCATCGTGGAGTTTGAAAACGGCGTCCGCGTAACCGGCCAGATCGGCTTTGACGACGGCATTGAAAGTGGAATGGAGCTGGTCTCCACCGTTGGCGTCGTGCGCACGCGGCACATTCTCTACAAGGAAACCATCGACTGCGAGGAATACGGCTTCGTATTCCAAAAGGCGTAACCGCACTTGGAACGCGCTCGGCTGAATCGGACGCTGACCGCCAACGCGGCCTGCTCCCGGCTCCTTGCGCTCATGCGGGAAAAGCCCGTGACCGCAACGGTGCATTCCGTGTTCGATCACGCGATGAATCTCGCGCTGCAGGGCAGGTTCGGTCTGGTCGGGCTGATTGCAAGCCAAAAGACATTGACGCCGTACGCCGTGTCCGTGCAAACGCCGTGTTCGTTTACCGAACTGGGTTTTCGCGCGGGCATGGCGGCGGCGGTACGGCCGGGGATGATCGAAGTCCCCGAAACGGGCATTTCGATCGATTGTACCCGAGCAAAACCGGTCGACCTCGACGTCGGTTCGCTCCGGTTCGACTCGCCAGACGGACTGCGACGGGCGCTTCCGGTTCTCCGGCAAACGCTCGAACAAACGAACGCGGAAGCCTGTCTTGCTCCACTCGTGACAGGCGGAGAAGGAAACGTCTATACGAAGTTCCTCGCTCCCCGCGTTGAGGAACTCGTCGAAGCGGTCGCCGCGGGCGACGCGGAACACGCCGTGAGAGCCGCGGGACGCGCGGCGGGCTGCGGAATGGGGCTGACCCCTTCCTCGGACGATCTGCTGGCGGGGTACTTCGCGGGACTACACGCAATTTTCCGCGCGGAAGGCAAATTGGAGCGCGTTCCGCTCGTTTCTGCCATGGCGCAGTGCAGCGCGGAAAAAACGAACCGCATCAGCGCGACATTTCTGCTCCAGAGCGGCGAAGGGCTCGTCAATTACGACCTGCTGCTGCTCATCCAATCCATCGTTACCGGCGCGGAAGATTCCATTCTCGAACAGGCCGCGCAAAAGGTTCTGTCCATCGGCTCGACGTCCGGCGGGGACATGCTCACGGGGCTGTCGCTCGCGCTGGCACATCACGCAGGAGGAAATTGAAAAGTGGTTCAGCTGGAAATTAGAAAAAACGCATATTACGACTCCGTGACATTGATGCTCATCTCCAAGGAATTGAAGAAGGTTGAGGGCGTTACGGAAGCGCTGGTCGGCATGGGCACCGACCTGAACGTTGAGATTGCGCATAACATCGGAGTCGCCACGCCTGAATTCGACAAGCAAGTAACGGCCAACGACTTTTTTGCAGCCGTGGAGTGCAGGGACGAAGCGTCCTTTGCCGCGGCGATGAAAAAGGTGGACGAGCTGCTCAATAAAAAGACGGAAGCCAAGGCTTCCTCCTACAGCCCGCCAACGCTGGAAGGCGCGCTGAAACTCGACCCCGCGCTGAACATGGCGGTCATCTCCGTCCCCGGACGGCACGCCGCGGATGTTGCGCAGGGCTGTCTTGACCACGGCGTCAACGTGATGCTGTTTTCGGACAATGTGACCATTGAAGAAGAGCGCGCGCTCAAGCAATTTGCTTACGAACGTGAACTGCTCGTGATGGGGCCGGACTGCGGAACGGCGATTATCAACAACGTGCCGCTCGCGTTTGCCAACGTTGTGCGCGCGGGGGATATCGGCGTGGTCGCCGCTTCCGGCACGGGTACGCAGGAAGTCACGAGCCTGATCGACCAGCTTGGCGGGGGCGTCAGTCAGGTGATCGGCACCGGCGGGCGCGACCTGAAAAAGGAGATCGGCGGGCTGATGATGAAGCTCGGTC
>JBDKTD010000339.1:0-5677 GCA_039680365.1 Clostridiaceae bacterium | reverse complement strand
GAAACGGTATAGTAATCCATTCAACTGCTACTATAGTGTATCATAGCCGCCGGGGGGGAATGATTGGGATTATTGTGAAGAATCTATGGATAAATTGTTAATCCTGCAAGAACAAAACGGGGGGCGGTGGGGGAAAAACACCGAAAAAAGGGCAGTTTTTGCGCGTTGTCCATCAAACGGAATCGTCTAAAAAATTAAATTTTTCCACCTCCGCCATCTGCTGTCCGCCTGTATACCTTTGGCAAATCGAGTGTAAAAACGCAAACAGGCCTCCGAACGAATCGAAGGCCTGCTTGAAACTTCCGGTAAATGAGGGTTTCGGCCGTTACTCCATAATCTTTTTGGTCGAACTGCAGCCAATGCGCGTGGCTCCCGCGGCAATCATGGCTTCGGCCTGTTCGCGCGTACGCACGCCGCCGCTGGCCTTGACGCCCATCTCCGCGCCGACGGTTTTGCGCATGAGAGCAATGTCTTGTGCCGTCGCTCCACCCGTGGAAAAGCCGGTAGAGGTCTTTACAAACGCAGCTCCCGCCGACTTTGCGGCGAGGCAGGCTTTCACCTTTTCGTCGTCGGTCAGCAGGCAGGTTTCGAGAATGACTTTGACGATGGCGGGTTTGCTGGCGAGCACCACCGCCAGAATATCCTTTTCCACGGCGCTCCAGTCGCCCGCTTTGGCCAAGCCTACGTTCATGACCATATCGATTTCCTCCGCTCCGTCGCGTACGGCGAGGGCGGCTTCCAGCGCTTTGGCGCCGGTGGACATCGCCCCCAGCGGGAAACCGACGACTACGCAGGTTTTCACGCCGCTTCCTTTGAGGTGCGCGCTTACGAGCGGGGCGTAACAGGAGTTTACGCAGACGCTCGCGGTGTGGAACTCTTTCGCCTCCGTAACGACGCGCAGGATGTCTTCCGGCGTGGCGTCGGCTTTGAGCAGGGTATGGTCGAGATAGGTGTTCAGGTCTTTGATCATGGGTCGTTTCCTCCAGATAGTTCCGATTTGAATGATTGATTTACAGCGTATATTCTATTACGAAATATTGCCGATAGAAAGCTTTCATAATTGGATTCCGCTGGTTTACTTACGAAAAGAATCGTTTGAGTAATCCTTCGAATCCCTTGCCGTGACGCGCTTCGTCGCGCGCCATCTCGTGCACGGTGTCGTGGATGGCGTCCAGATTGAGCTCCTTTGCCCGCTTGGCAAGAAGCGTTTTTCCTTCGCAGGCGCCGTATTCCGCGGCGGCGCGCAGCTCGAGATTCTTTTTAGTCGAGGTGGTGATGACCTCGCCGAGGAGTTCGGCAAAGCGCGACGCATGATCCGCTTCTTCGTAAGCGTAACGGCGGAACGCTTCCGCCACTTCCGGATACCCTTCCCGCTCGGCAACGCGCGACATGGCAAGGTACATACCAACTTCCGTGCATTCGCCGGAAAAGTTCATGCGGAGGCCTTCCAGCACTTCGGCATCCACGCCGGAAGCGATACCGACCACGTGCTCGGCGGCATACGGCTTCTTTTCGGGCGCGATTTCAACAAAGCTATCTCCCGGAGCATTGCAGACGGGGCAGGATTTCGGCGGGGTGTCGCCGGTGTGGACATACCCGCAAACGGGGCAGCGGAACTGTTTCATAATCATAGGCTCCTTTCAGAATCATCAAATTCATTGCGGCCAGCCGCTTTCGGCACGGAAAACCGGCGCGAAGAACCGCGTTTTGTCCGCTCGAAAACTCTCGCTTTCAGCCGAAAACAAGCGGCGCACAAACCGGGCGCGTGGCTAAGCAACCCTACTGCCAGTATAGCCCGGCGAATGTTAACAATCAATCACAAAAGCCAAAAACCACTACCAAAACAGGGGTCGATTTGTTATACTGCAAAACGATGAACGAAGCAAAATGCTATTGTGTATAGTTGGGGGACAGGAATGAAACGACTCCTTGCCGCGCTGTTGGCGTTGACGCTGCTGCTCCTTCCGGCGGCTGCGCTTGCGGAAAACGAATACGATTACGACTCCATCCTGACGCCGAACATGATCGTTGTCGATGGCGACGATCCGAGCGTCGTTTTTTACGAACGCAATGCCGACCAGAGGGTTTACCCAGCCAGCACGACCAAGATCATGACCTGCCTGCTCGCTCTGGAATTCGGTAATCTGGACGATTCGTTCATGGTTGGCGACGAGGTGTATGGCACCACGGTTCACTTTTCGGACTATTCCTCGAAAATGGGAATCCAGTCGGGCGAAACGCTTACGCTGCGCGATCTGGTCTACGGGCTGATGCTGGCTTCCGGCAACGACGCAGCCGAGGCGATTGCCAAGCATGTCGGCGGATCGGTCGACGGGTTCGTGGAACTGATGAATCAGAAAGCCGCGGCGCTCGGCATGACCGGTACGCATTTTACCAACCCTCACGGCGTGCATAACGACAACCACTATACCACCGCGCGGGACATGGCCAAGCTCATGGCGTATGCGCTGACGATCGATACCTTTGTTGAAATCGCCGAAACAAAAACGTATACCGTTCCGGCCAACAATGTTCGATCGACGGAGCTTGTGCTCGAAAATACAGACCGCTTGCTCAAAGCCGTGGCGGGCGATTCACTGAACACCGTTTACCCCTACGCCATCTGCGGGAAAACGGGGGATACCGACACCGCGGGCAAGTGCTTTGTTGCCGCCGCGCAAAAGGACGGCGCGCGCGTGATCGTAGCGCTGTTTGGCGATAAGATCGACATGTATAACGGCGATAAGGAACTGACCAACCTTGCGCGCTTTGTCAACGCTGCGAGCATTTTTGAATACGTCTTTACCAACAAGTACCAGACCGCAACCGGCGCGGAACTCGGCCTGCAGAAGTCGTTTACCACCGGAGTTGTCAACGCTAACGAAGTGGATTTGACAAACGGCCAGCTGACCATGACCGCCAATCTCGACAGCGTTACGCTGCGCGCGCTTCCGGACAAAATCGCTTCTTACAAAACGAGCGCCGCTTCCATCACCGCGAATGTCGTATTGACGACCGACGCGAAAGCGCCGATTATCGCTGGCCAGAGCATGGGCAGCGTGGAATACAGCCTGAACGGCAAAGTGCTCTTTTCGGCTCCGCTGACGGCGGATTTTGCGGTGAGCGAAGTGTTGGAGATATCCTCGGTTGAGCCGGATGAAACGGCGGTTGTTGAGACCTCTCCCGGCAGCACGCCGCTGATCTCCAAGGGGCATAAGGAATGGGGCGCGGCGGATGTGCTGACGCTGGTGTTCGTGCTGCTGCTGATACTGCTGGTGGCGCTGATCGTGGTGTTCGTCATCACCGAGCGGAAGCGCCGCTATGAGCGCAAGCGCCGCAGCGCGCGCGCCCGTGCACGCAAGAAGAACTACTATAAATAATACACAAACCGCCGCTGACCGCGGCGGTTTTACTTTATTAGTCTTTTACGAGGGCGCTGCCCTCAAGCTTCCGCCAAAGGGCAAGCACTTTGGAAACCCATGCGACCGATAGAGCGGGGTTCTCAGGGGCGTGCCCCTGAGCGGTGGTTCGGAGGCGGAGCCTCCAGAATTACAGTACCTGTTCCAGGAACTTCGCTACCGCGCTGTGGTTGTTGTCCACGGGGAGCACGATATCCGCCGCGCGTTTGACCGCGTCGATGGCGTTGGAGGGCGCGGCGCCGATATCCGCCAGCGCGATCATCTCCAGATCGTTTTCATAGTCCCCGACGGCGAAAATCTTCCGCACGTTTTCGCACCTTGTCCGTACGTCGCCGAGCGCCATGCCCTTGCAGACGCCTTTGGAGACGAACTCCAGATATACGTCCGAGGATTGGAATGCCGAGAGGTTCTCGTTCAGATGCGGCAGATCCATTCGTTCAATCAACCCGCCAAGACGCGTTGGATCGAGAGAAAGGATGAACTTTAAAAAGATATCCGGCACTTCTTCCAGCGGGCATTTGACGGTCGGAATCCGCTCAATCAGCGTCTGCGGGTCGTCCCGCTGGCCGGAATTTACCTCGTAGATGGCGGAGTCGGTAAAAATCTGGACGCAGAGGTCCGGGTACCAGCGCATCGCTTTTTGCGCAATGCGCGCGCAGGCTTTGCGGTCAACCGGGTGCATGGCGAGGAACCGCCGCTGCGAAAGATCGTATAGTCCCGCGCCGTTATACAGGATGCAGGGCGCGTTGACGGGCAGCTCCCGCTCGATTTGGCCGATAATGCCCGGCACGCGGCCCGTCGCCACGCCGAAACGCCCGCCGCGCGCAACAAACTCCGCAATCGCGGCGGAATCTTCGGCGGAAACGCACTTTTCGTCGTTGAGCAGGGTGCCATCCAAATCGCAGTATAAGTAAATGCCTTCGCAGTCGCCCATGAAACATCCTCCGGGAAAGCCCAACGGGGAAATCATTCGATTGTTCAGTCGCCCAATGGGAAAAAGCCCAATTGCGTAACATTCTATACCAGAGCGTTTCAAAACGCAACGCGCGGGGACGATTTCGGCGGAATTGGTGGAAAGATCGAAAGTTTTGTACAACCCGTTTCTGCTTTTACGCATAGCGAACACAGAACTGCTCAAAATACGCCATTTTTGTTCACGCCGGGCGGTCTTGCAAAACCAGCCTGCCTGCGGGTATACTAGGAGCGCGACGGGAGAGCAACCGCCGCTGAGTTATAATAGATAGATGCCGTTCGGCGGATTCTTTTTTATGAATAAGGAGATCGTAGCGGGATGAGCCAGCAGGTTTTGAGATATGTGGCGGGCGTAGGAGCCGCGAACGTGGACGTTTACGGCAGGAGCAGAAGCCCCATCGTCATGCGGGACTCAAACCCCGGATACCTTGGCACATCCGTTGGCGGGGTCACGCGAAACATCCTTGAAAACCTTGCTCGTCAGAGCGTGCGCACCGCGCTGCTCACCGCCGTGAGCGACGATGTGTACGGCGAAAAGATTTTGCGGGACAGCGCGGCGGCGGGCATTGACGTTTCCCACGTGCTGCTCAAAACGGGAGTCGCCTCCTCCTGCTATATCGCCATGCTGGACGAGCGGGGGGACATGCTGCTCGCCATGTCGGATATGCGCATCATTTCGGATCTGACGGGCGATTATCTGGAAGAAAACAGCGCGCTCTTACAAAACGCGGCCGCGATCGTCTGCGATGCCTGCCTGCCCTGCGCGTTTCTGGACGAACTGGTCAGCGGCGTGGCAAAGGACATGCGCGTGCTGATCGACCCCGTTTCCACCGCGTACGCGCGCAGCATGGAGCCCATCGCGGGCAAGTTTTACGGCATCAAGCCCAACGAGATGGAACTCGCCATCCTCTCCGGCAAGCCGACGGAGACCGAACCGCAGGTCGAGCTGGCCTGCGAAGCGCTGCTGAGCCGCGGGGTCAGCTGCGTTGCCGTGAGCCGCGGATCGCGCGGGTGCTATTATGCCGACGCAAGCGGGGCGAGGATGTTCCGCGCGCTGCGGCCCGTGGAGCGCATGGCGAACGCTACGGGCGCGGGAGACGCGTTTTTAGCGGGGTTTGTGCATGGCCTGATCGACGGCGTGCCGCTGGAGCGGCAGCTCGATTACGCGCTGGCAAGCGGCATTACTGCCATTGAGAGCCTGAGCACGATCAACCCCGAAATGAGCGACGCGCTCGTCAAGGAGAATATTGAATTATACAGGGCGCTGTGAGCAGAGCTAAAAATAC
>JBDKTD010000256.1:0-6947 GCA_039680365.1 Clostridiaceae bacterium | reverse complement strand
TAAAGCAGCGTTCCGGCCAGGTGCGCGCCGTCGAGCAGGCGCTGAGCTGTCTCAGACCCGGCGGTAAATTCTACGCTGCGTTTATCATGGCGTTTGCGGGCATCCTATTCGACCTCAAGTACGGCGGAAACATCGTCCACGACTCCACTTCTCCCGACTCGCGCGACCTCATCGACTGCATTGCGGGCGGGGAGGATTATCTCGGGCGCGCCTTTACTTCCACCTGCTTTTTCCACGCGCGGAACATCCTGCCGTTTATGGAGCAGTTCCCGCTGAAACGGTTACACTTTTTCGGGCAGGAAGGAATCCTCGCTCCCAACGAAAGGGATCTCCTAACGCGCGAGCAGGAGGAAATTGACTGCTGGGTGGAGATCGCCAAAAAGTATTTGGAGCTGCCGGAGCTGCTGTGTTTTTCCGAGCACGCGATGTACATCGGGGAAAAGATGGGGTAACGCTTCTTTTCTTATAAGAAAAGAAGCAAAAGAATTCTCTCTGCTACGTAAAAGAACTTCCTCAATACGAGAATGTTCTTTTTGATTTACTTTTTCTTCCAAGAAAAAGTAAAATAGTTCCGTTCTTTTTGTTTTACTTTTTCTTCCAAGAAAAAGTAAAGTGGTTCCGTTCTTTTTGTTTTACTTTTTCTTTCAAGAAAAAGTAAAGCTCTGCCTCTTGATAGATCGCGCGCGCTTGGCTTCGTACATGCTCTGATCCGCGCGCTTGTAGAGCGCGTCAATGCAGTCGTCCGTCTCCGGCTGCCAGAGCGAGTAACCGATGCTCAGGCTCAGCGGGATCAGCTCGTTGTGGGAAGCGTTCCAGGCGGAAACGTTGAACTCCACTTTGGCAATCAGGCTCTCCACCGCCTCGGCGCTGTCGGCGGGGTACACAACGCAGAACTCGTCGCCGCCGATACGCGCAAGAAACGCGGGCGTCTGCTTGCAGGAACGCTTCAGCACGTCCGCAACGGTAACGAGCAGCTCGTCACCGCGAAAATGCCCGTAGGTGTCGTTCACTTCCTTAAAGCGGTCGATATCCAGCATGATGAGCGCAAGGACGCTGCTGCGCCCGAACTCGCGCGTTTCCTTGGAGAGGAACTTCATCAGTTCGCGACGGTTGTTCAGTCCCGTGAGCGGTTCGGTGGAGATCTGGCGGTTGAGCATGTCGATATAGACCAGCACCGCGCCGATGACCGTGCCGATCCAGATGCAGTTCATGCCAAAATACAGCGTCTGAATGACGCCGCCAATCGTCGGCGGAATCAAAAAGTACGCCATCGCCAGATACTGCTTGCCCTCGCCCCGAAAACGGTACTTGGCGGCCTTTGCCAAAGCGCGAACGCTGGCATACAGCAGATACCCATACGCAAGCAGGAAGGTGATGATTAAATAGTCCCCGCGATGATAGTGGTTCTGCGCATCGATGACGAAGATCCAGTTGTTCTTCAAATTGAGAAACAGCAACACGATATAGGCCACAAGCGGAAGCGCCAAAAGATGCGTTCTGCGGTGAACCCGTTTGGAATCGCTGGTCAGCGCGCTCTCGGTATACGCCGCCCAGAGGAACGGCATGAAGATGTTGAAAAAGTAATACAGCGTTTCAACGACGAAGTTCAGCGTGCACGCGCCGCGAAAGGTCGTGCCGTCGATAACCCAGCATGCGGCGTCGATGATGAGGATGGCGATGGTCGCATAGATCATACGGTTGAACTGACGCTGCAGAGAAGACGAACCAACGCTTTTGCTCTGGTTGGCGAGAATGACCGCCAGCAAAGCAACGCCTGTGATACTGACTTCCACATACAACGCTTTAGTTAGCATTCGTATCCTCCGAAAACCATGAGCGGCTCAGAATTCATAACCCTATTCATCTGTTCGTCACTGGAATGATGTATATTACAGTATAACATAAGACGCCTGTCAAAGAAAACCATCACCTTATGCCGGCCGCGGCAATATCAGCGCATCAATATCCGCGATTTCGCAGTTTGCTTACGCGTCATCCGCATTGCACGGGTTCGCCGATTCGCAGCCGCACAGCCGTTTGCGGTTTTCGCACCCGCCGCAGAGCTTCTCTCCCCGCCTGCGGAACGCCCCTGCCATGCGCCGTGCCGAATGCAAGAGGAACTTTTGCCAAAGAAGCCCCGCGGGGACGAACCCTGCGGGGCTTTCGTGCAAAGTCGTTCCTGCTCAGCGGTAGGACGCTTGGTAGATTGCCAGCACGTCCGCGCGGGAGAGCGCCGAGGGGTCGAACTGGAACAGCCCGCCCATCGTTTCGAAGGCGTTGTCCACATAATTCGGCAGCTCATCGTAGCGGATGCCGTACGCGCTCATCTTGAGCGCGTCCACGCCGCAGGCCTTCTGGAGTTCCACCAGCGCCGCGACAAAATCCACGGGCGAGCTTGCGTCCGCTTTTCCGAGCGCGCGCGCCATGTCGATCATCCTCGCATCGCACTTGCCGAACTTGGCAAAGTGCGTATAATACGCCGCGCTGATGCTGATGAGCGCAGCTCCGTGCGGAATTTCCGGATTGAGCGCGCCCATTGCGTGCGCAAGGGAGTGCTCGGAGATGCAGCCGCTCGTGCTCTCGACCAGCCCCGAAAGCGTGTTTGCCAGCGCAACGTCCGTCCGCGCTTCGAGATCGCTTCCGTGGCTGACCGCGCGGGCGAGCGACTTGCCCACGAGCGAGATGGCGCGGAGGGCGAACGCGTCGCTGACGGGGTACGCGGTGGTGTTGAGGTAGCCTTCCGTGCTGTGGAAGAGCGCGTCGAAACCCTGATACGCCGTCAGCGCGGGCGGCACGGTGAGCATGAGTTCGGGATCGGCAATCGAGAGTACGGGGAACGTTTTATCGTAGCCAAAGCCGATCTTTTCGTTGGTGTCCTCTTTGGTGACGACCGTCCAGGGGTCGGCCTCCGTGCCGGTGCCCGCGGTGGTGGTAATCGCAATAATGGGGAGCGGGTCGTTGGGAACGGGTTTGCCCTTGCCGGTGCCGCCGGAGATGTAGTCCCAGTAGTCGCCGGGGTTTGTTGCCATCACGGCAATAGCCTTGCCCGCGTCGATGCTGCTGCCGCCGCCAAAGCCGATCACGAAATCGCAGCCGTGTTCGCGCGCCAGCGCCGCACCCGCCATGACCTCGGTCTTGGTGGGGTTCGGGGTGATCTTGTCGTAAATTGCGAACTCCGCGCCAGCCAGCGCAAGCTCGTTTTCCAGCGCGGCAAGGTAGCCGTTCGCGCGGAGGCTCTTGCCGCCGGTCATCACGACGAGCGCCTTTTTGCCGGGCAGGGGGTGTTTATGGAGTTCCTTGAGCTTTCCCGCGCCAAAGAGCAGGCGGGTTGGCATGTAGTAGTCGAATTTCATAGGGGTACCTCCGAGTTCTCGTTATAATTCCATTCTATTGGTAATATACGCTACCGTCAACAAAGCAACCTAAACAAGTTTTCTTGTGACTTCATTATACAGATGAACCAACTCGTCAAGCGACATATCGATTAGTGGTTCATACATAAAAGAATTAATATGTATGTTCTCAGAGGTCATAATCAAAACTCTGTCAATTAATCTTTTTTCTTCTTTCTCATTCGGTTTTGTCGTGTCAAAGCTGCAAAGATCATAAAGTTGCCTTGTCCTGTTCCTTTTTGATATATCAGTTTTTGTAGGGTCATTGATTTTTCGAATCATAAATCTCTCGGTAAAAAGTCTAATTGCTATAGAAAACATAACTTTGTTTTCAAGCATTATTGGATCAGGAAATGACCCCGCTAACTGATCAGCTGTGTCTATTATAAAATCAAAAACCGAAATGCTGGGACTAAAACTAAATTTTACGGGGTCTAAATTCCATTTCGCTGCTATTTCTAGAAATAGTTCACTCATAAGAATTGTTCCCGTAGCAGTAATATCATCCACGCTCTTATCATAATAATGCAGCAAGCTTGTAAGAAATTTATATGTCGGATCTGACTTGCCATATTGATATTGAGTCAAATTCCTTATGAAAGCAATCGAAGATATAAATACTGCCGCATTTGTGTATGCATCATCATGCCACGAACAAAATACGTCTTCAAAAAAACGACCATTTTGAATTACAACTCGCGTTGAGTTTGAGATAATAAAGTGTGAAGATTCTCGCAAACCAGCTCTTGAAGCTAGCGTTCTGTAAAAATCGAAATTATGGGTCATAATTATTGGTAAAAAATGATCGTTTCTGATTATCTCGATAAGGTATTCAATAATTGCATATTTATTTTTATAATCAAAGGAGTCTGCAATATCATCAAAGATAATTAACGTTTGCCCCGGTAGATTCGCACGTGCGCGAACCTCAAAAAGAACGTTAAGCAAGTATAGCGCTTTTTTCTCTCCTTCGCTGAGTGTCTTTTGAAGTTGCTCTCTTCTAGCTGGAACAGAATCGTTCCCGCATCTGAATCGGAATGTTAATGTTGGTTTTAGTTCCTTTAGAATTACATCTTCTTTATTCTCGACTTCTAGAGAAAATGGCATATTGATAAAACGATTATTAAACTCCTCTACAATCATTTGCCATTGAGTCGTTTGCGTTTTTGCAGCTGTAATAATCTCTTTGAGCTCTTTTTCATTTCTTCGAAAACATAAAACCGCTTCAGTAAACAAAGGCTCGTTTTGAAACAAATAATATATCCAAATACGTTTTTTTAGTTCTCCGAGTTCATGTAACTCTGGAATTAAAGTTTTATGTGAAGCAAGATAAGCTCGAAGATTCCGCGTTCCATTCTTAGCATTTAAAGCATCATCTAGTTTTTGAAATTCATCCGCAAGTTGTACATCAATAATACGTTTCTTTTCTTTATCAATTGCTTCGGTGTACTCTTTTTCTCCTAAGCCCAGCTCCGACCCTCTTAACTGGACTTTATGTGAAGCTTTAAAGAAACCGTTTTTCGATAAGGACTCGAGTGTTGTTTCTGCATTGTTATGATCAAAGTACACTTCAAAAACATCTGACTTTGTAATAAGTGCTAAATATTGTTCAAAATAAGAATCGATACTACGCACAATTTTAGGATCAGCTAGTACTTTTACTGCATCATCAGTAAACAAGGTTGAATACTTAATATCTGGGTATTCAGGAATCACCTTTCCCTTGTATTCATCATAAACAGCAGACAGTGTTCCTAATAACTCACTTTCGCTAATTGAAAAGTCTTTCATAAATGGAGTATCAGCTGGACGTTTCCCAGATAAGTTATAAAGCGCAGTTAATAATCTTGATAAAGCTTCATCTATTTCGTGTTGTACTCGATCATACCTTGATTTCAATGCTCGATCTGCTAACAGAACATTCATTCTTGATGATTCATAATCATCTTTGAATGGCTCTACAACAAGGATTTCCTCCTTTGCTAAATTAGCTCCCGTTGCGCTGGCGTGTTTGACAATTCTTTTGTATGGCAGGTTTGGGAAATAACGATCTCTCGATTCAACAGGAGGGTCAACACAAATATCGCTCAATGTATGGGCGAAGGATGATTTCATCGTTCCATTTGGTGCATAAATCAAATGGGCTTTTCTTCGTTCATCAAAGTGAAAAATTTCATCAAACAATGGAATTCCATAGCAATGCTCCAGGTGAATATAGATGCTTTCCATGTTCTAGCCCTCCGCATCAAATATACCTGAATATTATACTATCATCTGTTATTAAACAAGATTCTGCTGTTGCAGACTGGTGATTTATTTATCCCACACCCACCCGAACAGCACATACCTTACGATCCACTGCCCTCTGGTCATATAGACCTCCACCTGACAGTCGGACGAGGCAAACCCGTCGTTCGAGCGGCAGGTGATGGTTGCCGCGCCCTTTTCCACGGCGGTGACAAGCCCCGTTTGATCGACCGTCGCCACCGATTCGTCCGAGGACGACCACGTTACGCTCGTGTCCTTGGCGTCGGCGGGCAGCACGGCGGCGCTGAGCTGGAACGTGCTTTTGAATTCGAGCGAAATCTGCGTTTGATCGATCTGGCAGGAGCTGACGGCAACGAGCTTCGGAATCTTTTCCTCGCCGAGCAGCGCGCCGCACTCGCTGCAGTACTGCCGCTTGACGCCTTCGCTCTCGTACGTCGGCTCGGTTTCCGTTACCCACTCTCCGGGCGTGTGACCGGGGGCGGTGTAGTCGTCCGTATAGCTGTAGCCGGTGTCCTTATTGGTGTAAGTCGTGTACCCCATCTCCTTGTCCTTCGGCGGGGTGACGACCGCGTCGTAGACTGGGTTTTCATCCATATCCGCCCGCAGGGGACGCGAAAAATCGGTGACCTCGTTGCTCTCAAAGCGTGTTGTCGTGTTGCCGGAAACGATCACCGTGTCGTTCTGGTTTTCGCCGAGATACGCCTCGCAGTAGGCTCTGCGGTCGTCGGTCTGCTCATAAAACGTAATGCTTGCATCGACGGTATTGTTCTTGACGTACCCCGAATGTTTGCGGTTCCTGGGGTTGATGTCGTCAATGCCGATCAGCCCGCCGTTATGCGCGTAGCCGTGGACGGAAGCATACCCCGCGAGCACGACGCTGCAGCCGTCGAGGTCGGCATACCCGTTGGCGAGGATGCCGCCAAGATACTCCTCGCTCGCGACTTCCGGATTGACGGCGATCACCGTAAGTTCCGCCTCGACCGAGCAATTTTGAATCAGCCCGTTGCCAAACCCCGCGATTCCGCCCACGCCGCACTGGCGGCTGGTTCCGTTGATGACGATACGACCTTTGACCGAGCAGTTGAGAATACTGCTCCTTTCAATATGCCCCGCGATTCCCGCGGCAAAGCACGGCTGGTCGGTTGAAGCGTTGATTTTGAGGTTAAGCAGGTTCAAGTTTTGAATATGGGCATCTTTCACCGCCGAAAACAGCGAAGCGTACACCGTGTGATAGCCCCGGTGCCGCCCGTCGTAGGTGATGCTGGTGTCTTCGCTGACCCGCGTGAT
>JBDKTD010000190.1:0-5473 GCA_039680365.1 Clostridiaceae bacterium | reverse complement strand
GCTGGCTTGTGCAGGTGCCGCCCGCGAGGTCGGAAATGCCCTTTGCGGAAGCGTATGCGCTGTTGCCGAGCGTAACGCAGACAATGGTCGCATAGAGGTAGGGACCTGCAAAGTCCACCTGTTCCATGCGCTCAGGCGTCATGCTCTGACCCGCGATAACCGCATCGATCTGCCCGGTCTGCACGGCGGGAATCAGCGAATCCCAGTCGAGGCGGACGATCTCCAGCTGCCAGCCGTTCGCTTCGCAGAGCTTCTTGGCCATCATCACGTCGTAGCCGTTGGCAAATTCGTTGGAATCCTTAATCGCCACCGCGCCGTTGGAATCGTCCGGCTGCGTCCAGTTATAGGGCGCGTAGGCGCATTCCATGGCGACGGTCAGCACGCCGTCCTCCACGCCGGAGGCGACGGCGGCGGCTGTGCCGGACGTTGCGTTGCCCGCCGAAGCGCTGTCGGCGGTCTTTGCGCCGCAGGCGGCAAAGCTCAGCAGCATCATCGCCGCGAGAACGAGTACGATCAGCTTCTTCATCATTGTAGTAACCCTTCTTTGTCTTCGTTTTTTACATAAAAAACCGTGAATCTTTCAAAATGAAAAACTCACGGTCATACATAAACGCCTGTGTTTATTGTACTTGAAACGGGTTGCCCCAGTTTCCGACCAATGACAGCTCTCCACTTTCGTGACAGTCTGCGACATATTCTCCCGCAGCCCAGCATCCCTGCGCCTCACGCGTTTCGATGCTTCGGCGGCAGCCCCTTTCGCCTTCCACTTTGAAGGGTACTCTTGACAACCGCGCCTCTATCAAAGGCAATATTGAATTTTTATACAGTGTACCACGAAAAATACCATTGTCAAGCGATCCGGCGAAGAAACTTTCGTTTCCCCCGTAAATTCTGTTCCGAATCGCCTGCTTCCGAGGCAGCCAAGCGGTTCTGGCCATCCGAGATGACGCCGCCGCGCACGGTTTTCCCCATGTACACGCCGGTATTGATGAAACCCACGACGAACGCCGCTGTCCAGACACTTTTGTAATGCGCGGCGCCTGGGACGGCAATTGTTCGCCGCTGTCGACCCTGCTACTGATTAAGGAAGAATACTTTACGAACGACTGCGGAGAAAACGGAACAATGCCTGCCAAAGCTAGCGTTTCGCATCATCTATTCATTATTTCATATAAAAATATGAAAAAGCCCGAAAGTGTGCAGCGCGCATACCACAGAGCTTTTCTTACTTGCTATGATTAAATTGATAATAATAGGCAGATATTAAAATCGAGAATGCTGACGTTCCGTCTGAAAAGCTAAATGTCTCGATGGAAATTTAAAAACACAGAGGAGGAAAATACGATGGCTTGTTTATTCGGGCATAAATGGAACGGGTGCAAATGCTCAAAATGCGGTAAAACACGCGACGAACAGCATGATTGGAATTTGTGCGCAGGAAGATGTAAACGCTGTGGAAAGAGGCAGCCGGAGCAGCATGAATGGCAGGGCTGCAGATGCAGCAAGTGTGGAAAAACAAGAGACGAGGGTCATGATTGGCACGACTGCAGGTGTTCGAAGTGCGGTAAGGAACGTCATCATTGGGTAGATGGGAAATGTACTTTGTGCAATAAAGAAAAGGAAATATCTTGTTCGGTGTGTGGCAAAACCAGCGCAGATTTCGATGAATATTATAAAGAGCTAGCGGCAAGAGGAGTAGTAATAATCAGCAGAGACAAGTTGGTTAAGTGTAACCACTGTAATTATATTATTTGCACTGTGTGTCTTAACAAAGCCAGCGCGGGCGATTGGGGGTACCCCAACTGCCCATCATGTGGAGCGGAACCTTCATATCACGCTGTGCAACAATGAACGAAGTGGTGTAAAATATCCCGCCGTTTTTCATCTCCCGCCGATAGCACACACTTGCGGTGCAAAGGGTAAAATTGCGATATATTTACGTCGCTTAGCGCGATTTATCGCCATTAACGATCGACGGGATTTGGAGTCAACGAAACGCGGGCGTATTGCTTATTTCATATCTTTTGTATAATGTTGTACTTGACAGTCGGTTGACAGCCAAGATGATGGCAGCAAATAAAACGAACAACCACTCCGCTCAGAAAATATTCTTTCATGAATTCAACTGGGCGGACACGAGTCCGGTGCCGATTTTTGACTGGCTTTTTGAATTTCAGCGAAGAAGAACGCGCGTTTATACAACGCGCGTTCTTTAGGTGCTGTTGAGGTTTGGTTCTTCTGCGTTCTGCTTGAAAGTTACTTGAATATGTTAAATCATTTGATTCGATTCTTTACGTTTTCCTCGCGTTTTCCGCCTCGTGCCGCCCTGCTTCCGTGGCCAGTACCGTTCTCAGTACCCCGCGCCAACGTCGATGACGCTGCCGTCCACGGCGTTGATGGAGAGCATTGTGCCGCAGATGGTCTCCGTTTCGTCGTGAATGCGGTTGTCTGTGCAGCTGCCGTAAAAGTTCCAAACGGGAACGAGCAACCCGCCGTCAAACTGCGACTGGTCGGATATCCGCTGCAGCGAAAGCGTCACGCGGTCGATAACCACCGACGTTTCTTCAATATAACTCCGCGCGGTATGCGTTTCGTATGCAAGCGGCAGCGTGCTTTCGGCAATCTCCGCAATATCAGAAAACGGCTTGAGAGCTGCGCGCTCGCTTTCGGTTCCGGTTATCGTAAGCGGCGCGTACCATTGGAAGAAGCTGAGCCCTTCGTCCGTCAGCGTCATCTCAAGCGACTCGTAGCCCCACTCGGCCTGCGTGCGCTCATCCGTGGAAATCTGCGCGTTCGGCAAGCTGGCGCAGAGAACGCCGTCGATCACCCGCGTGCAGAACACCGCGTAGCACCAGGGCTTCCCGCTCGAACCGTCGAGATAGTACCCCGGCGTGAGAAACACGTCCGAAACCGACATCTCCTCTGCTAAACCGAGTTGTTCAAGCACTTGTTCCGCGCTGGCGTACGCTTCCGCGGGCATGGTGGCAAGGCCTGCTGCGTCCGCCGGAATCGCGTCCCCGCGCTCCACACGCCGGTTAAGCTGCAGCGCGTTTTCCACCTGCGCGCCACCGTTGTCGAGGTAGAGCATCGACGCTGCTCTACGCACCGGCATCGTGCTCCAGGCGACCACCTTGCCGTTCTCTTTTGTCGCTTCGGTGAGCGCTTTTGTTGCGTCGCTGTCGTTTCGCACGCTGAACTGATAGCGTCCGTCCTCGCTGACCGCATCCAGAGCGGAATAGCCGATCTGCTTGCCGCCGAGCGTCTCCATGCGCTTTTGCAGCGTGCCGTCGGTCGGCGTTTGCTCCTTTGTTTCCGGTGCGGCAGGATAAGCCATTTGCAGTTCGGCGATCATCTGTTCTTCGAAATCGCGATCCGCCTGCTGGAGCGACTCGTTTTCGAGATTCTTTTCACGCGCGGCAATCGCCGCTTCTATCTCGCTTTTCGTCATCACGTCGCTGGAAAGCAGCATCTTCGTTTCTCCGCAGAGCGTCGAAAATGCTTTACTCACTTGCTCCTGCGTAAACTCCGCCGCCTGCACCCGCAGAATCGGCAGGTCGCCCTGCGGCAAAACCACCGGCGCGTCGATGGAGATGGTCAGCTTTCCACCCGCGCTCGTGAGCTCGGCGGTGTATCGTTCCGGCGCGCCGAGCAGTTCGCAGAGCGGCCTGTCGCCGCTCTGCGCCGTAGCGGCGGTTGCTTGCGCAACAAGCAGTTCGGTATTCGTCTTTACCGTCGCGGGCGCTTCTTCCGCCTGCCCGCAGCCATATCCCGCCAGCAGGGTCAGCACCGCGAGGATGCATGCAACTCGCTTACCGTGCGATGCAATCTTCGTTTTTGTCATTTGTTACGCTCCCTCAGTACCCGACGCTGGGGTCGATGACGCTGCCGTCCAGTGCGTTGATGGCAAACACGATGGTCGGCCCCTTACGAAACGCGCTGCCGCCCGCGCCGTTCATGCCCTGCCGGTAGTACGCGTCATAGGAAGTCCCGTCCTTCCAGAACACCTGATCGACGACGTCCCCGTAGAACACCCAGACCGGAACCAGCGAACCCGTTTTCTCCGCTCTCTCCGCGCCCTCGCCCGCCCAAACGCGCAACAGCGAAAGTTGTACGCTCGTCACGTTCAAATCGATTTCCACGCGGTCGAGCGAGGGGTTTGCAGAACTTGTCTGCGCACCATAGGCAATTGGAGCGATGGTTTCGAAGATCTCCTTTGCCTGCGGAAACGTTATAAGCGTCCCTCCCTGCACCGTTTCGCCCGTCAGTGTGAGCGGTTCTCTCCAGTAGAACGCTGCGATTCCTTCGTCGTCTACGGTAATTTGAATCTGTTCGCAGTTCCAAGGGCGGCTCTCCGCCGTATTGTCCTCCCAGGCGTCCGCGGCAACCGGCGCGCCGGAAACGACACGCTCATAAAGAAAGGAATAAGCGCTGTGCTCCGCACTTTGAACGATTCCGTCGGTCTCGCCCGTCTGTGCGTTGTCCACCACGTATGCCGCGAGGAGCGTTGCGTCCAGCCCCGCCGCTTTGAGAAGGCCGTCGGAAAGCGCTTGTGCCTCCGGATAGGAAACGGTCAGCTTTCCCTGCGCCTGCTGCGGCAAAGTCTCGCCTTCCCGGTACAAAACCGCGTTTGCCATGCCGTAGTCCGGCGCGCCCGTGCGTGTATAGCTGCACGTGCTCTGCAGTTCGGAAGCGTGGCCCGCCGGGTACGAGCGGACGCCGAACTGGCTGCCCGGCTCGGATTTTGCGTCGAGCGCGAAGAAAATGCCGCTGCCTTGATCCGTTTGCCGCATCGTGCCGTCGGAAACGACCTGCTCGCTCGTGCTGTTCACCGGCGCGTTACGGTAGGCTTCTTCCTGCTCTTGGATGGCCTTTTCGTATTCTTCCCTGCTGAAGCCATCTTCGGCGTAGGTTCCGTCCTCTAGCGCCTGTTTCATCTTGTCGAGCTGCGTTTTGATTTCATCCTTGGTCTGAACGTTTTCGCCAACCGTCGCCGTAACGTTTTGCCCAGCGAACAGGCTGTTGAACAAGCCCGTAATCTGCGCCTGCGTAAACCCGTTCGCTGTCACTCCAAGGGTTGCCAGCGGCGCTGTCGGCGCGGAGACCTCGGCGTTCACATGGATGCGCAGGTAGCCGTTTTCCCGCGTCTGCTCCCAAACATAGCCGCCGTCCGGCAGATCGTATCCGCCGTTCTGCACCGTCGCGCTCTGCGGCTGCTCCAGCGCAAGGCGTTCCACCTGCGGCTGCGAGTAGGAGTTCTTGGGTTTGCCCGTACGCCCGCAGGCGCAGAGCGAAAGCGCCAGCGCGCACGCCAGCACCAGAGCCAGAGTTCGAATGGTTTGTTTCATATTTCAGTCAACCTCCTTACGGTTTGCTGGCGTCAGCATACCGCGGGGTCTGTTTATAAGTCCGCAACGGGTTGTAAGAATTTTGTAAACGTCGCCACTCATCATTTCCGCAAGTCCGAAATAGGTTG
>JBDKTD010000216.1:0-3643 GCA_039680365.1 Clostridiaceae bacterium | reverse complement strand
AACCTGCCCGGCGCGCTTCTCAAGCGCGGCGATACGGCAGCGATTGACGCCTACGAAAAACTGCTCAACGATACAAAGTCCTAACGCCTGTTCTGTAATAAAATGTATTCAGCGGGTGTAACACCCGCTGAATACATATTCGGATCAAAACAAAACCACGGAGGGCGGCATGAGCGTTCTTGAAACGAAGACAATATCCAAACAGTACCCGGGCACTCTAGCTCTTGACGGCGTAAGCGTTCGCTTCGAAAGCGGAAGAATTCACGCTCTCATTGGGAAAAACGGTTCCGGGAAATCCACGCTGATCAACATTTTCTCAGGCGCCGTCCGGCCTACGAACGGCAAAGTCTGGCTGGATGAAACGGAGCTTATCTTCCGCTCGCCTGCGGAGGCGCAGGCGAAGGGCATCGCTACCGTTTATCAGGAATTGAGCTTGATTCCCGGCATGAGCGTCGCGGAGAATATCTTTATCGGTCAGCTTCCGATGAAGGGTTTCGCTGTGGACTGGAAAAAGACCCGCCGAATGGCTAAGGAGCTGCTCGACGAACTCGGAATCGATATTTCCCCGGACGAAACGGTCGCGCGTCTCTCCGCCTGGCAATGCCAGATGGTCGAGATTGCCAAGGCGATGCGCACGCAGCCAAAGGTGCTGCAGCTGGACGAGCCGACGTCCTCGCTCGCGCAGAGCGAGGTGGAGTCGCTGTTCAAAATTATTCGAAAGCTGAAAGAAAAGGATGTCATTATCCTTTATATTACGCATAAGCTGCAGGAACTCTGGAGCATTGCGGACACCTGCACCGTTATTCGCGACGGAAAGCTGATTGGCACGCGGGATATGGAAAACCTCGACAGACGCGAACTGATCAAGATGATGTTCGGGGACGTTGAGATCAAGAAGAAACCGGCGGAACTGCGCTATTCGGAAGAGGTTGTTCTGAAGGTTGAGAACCTCTCTGACGGAAGGAAATTCAGCAACGTCAGCTTTGAACTCCATAAGGGCGAAATCCTTGGGATTGCGGGCATGCTGGGCGTTGGCAGGACCGAACTGCTGAGTTGTATCTTTGGCGCGCAGGAGGCAAAAAGCGGCAGCATTTATCTCAACGGTGTGCGAATTGAAAACCCGACGCCCGAGCGTATGAACAATCTTGGCGTGGCTATGACGCAAGAGGACCGCAAGCGGATTGGCATCAACGTCAACGGCCGCATATCCGATAACCTTTGCTACGCTTCTTTAAGCAGGCTGGGCAAGGGAATGGTCGTGGACCGCAAAAAAGAGCGCAGGTATGTCACACGCCAGGTAGAAGGCCTTGACATCAAGGTTGCGGACACCAACTTTCTTGTGTCGTCCCTCTCCGGCGGGAACCAGCAAAAGGTTGTCGTTGGGAACTGGCTCAACATTGAACCGCATATTATTCTGATGGACGAACCGTCCCGCGGCATCGACGTCAATGCAAAGCAGCAGATATTCCAGATCATCTGGGATCAGGCGCGAAAGGGTATCTCCTGCGTCATCGTTTCGACCGAATTGGAGGAACTGCTGGAGACGTGCCATCGGATTTTGATCATGAGAAACGGCAGAATCGAACAGGAAGTCATGCCGGAAAACGTAACAATTGAAGATCTTTACGCAATGTGCATGGGAGAGTAAGGACATGGAAATCGCGAAGAAAAAAGGTTCCTTCTTAAGTACGCTTACAAATTACACGCTCGAGGTTCTGCTGGTCGTTCTATTCTTGGTCTTGTCCTTCGTATCGGACTACTTTTTAACGGTGAACAACCTTCTGAACATGCTGCGCAACATCGCTCTGCAGGGCGTCATCGCGTTCGGGATGACCATCGTTATCGTGAGCGGCGAGCTGGATCTTTCCATCAGCTCAAGCGTGGCGCTAACGGGTGTGTTGATCGGCCTCATCGGCGGCAAGATCAGCGACGCGGGAATTTTGCCGCTGAAATACGCCGTTTTGGTTGGCATCGCCGTTGCTCTGATCGTAAGCGTCGTGGTTGGCGTTGCGAACGGCTGGCTGATCACCAGATTCAAAATACCTGCGATGATCGTTACTCTCGCTATGCAGAACGTTTTATACGGCGTAGCGGCGGTCATCTCCAAAGGCTTTCCCGTCATCTCGTTTCCGGAATGGTACAGCGTCATCGGCTCCGGGCGGTTGTTTGGCATCATCCCAGTGCCGGTCATCGTGCTGTTGATTATGTTCGCTTTAACGTATTTTCTGCTTAGTTTTACAAAGTTCGGCCGCGCAGCGTTCGCCTGCGGCGGCAACGCCGAGGCGGCGCGTCTGTCCGGCATCAATGTACAGAAGACGAAAATTCGCGCGATGGTGCTCATTCAGGTTTGTTGTGTGATTTCCGGCGTCATGCTCTCTTCGCAGGTCATGTCCGGTACGTTCTCGTTTGCAAGAGGATGGGAAATGAATGCGATTGCTTCCGTTATCATCGGCGGTGCAAGTCTCGCGGGCGGCATCGGCAATATGCGCGGCACACTGCTCGGTATCATATTTATCGGCATCCTGACCAACGGCATGACGCTGCTGAACGTCAACGACTATGTCCAGTATATTGTCCGCGGTGGTCTGATTATATTCGCGGTTCTGCTCAGCACGGTAAAAAACAAACAGAAAGTGTAACGCGTCTTCGATTCCGTATCGGAAATAAGGAATTCAACATGACGTTGTGGTTAAAGAATGAGTGATGTAATAAAGAAGGAAGTAACCGGTATCCAACATATCGGAATACCGACAAGGAATATGGAAGCGACGAGCGCGTTCTTAACCGCTCTGGGGTTTCAGGCGACGTACGATACGGTGATCAACGGGAGCAATCAAGCGGTGCGCTTCTTTACGCTCAACGGCATACAGATTGAGACGTACTCCGTCCATGATCCGGCCGACAGAAGCGGTGCGATCGATCACTTCACGCTGAACGTGACAGATATCGAACGTGTCTATCAAGAAGTTTTAGCGACTGGATTCACCGCGATCGAGGGCAAGATCTGCTATCTACCATTTTTTGAGAATGGTGTGCGGTATTTTACGGTGGAAGGGCCGGATAAGGAAAAGATCGAGTTTAATCAGAAATTGTAGCCGTAAGGTTCGCGCTGCGGCAGAGAAATTTGCTTTTCAGGCGGCGGCGCGAATGCATTCATTCCGCGGTTTTCCGGCGCTTAACGCCAATTCGTACGGGCACTTTTTTCACAAATCCGGAGGGCCATATGAAGCAGCTTGTAGAAGTTTTTGAAAATGCGGGCGAGGATTACAAACCGCTTGTCGATTATAACGGCTGGAGGGTCGCAATTTTAAACGACGCGCCAAAGTTTCGCCGGGAGAACACGACGTTTCTGGAGCGGCATAACGAGACGGACGAAGTTTTTATTCTGCTGGAAGGCGACTGCGCTCTCTACATTGGAGACGGGAAAGACGGCGCGGGAGTAATTTCGCTTGTGCCGATGGAGAAGAGAAAACTTTACAACGTGAAGAAAGGCGTTTGGCACAACCTGACGGTCGTTCCCGGAACGTCGCTTCTGATCGTAGAAAACGCGGATACGTCCGAGCGGAATTCCGATTATTTCCCCGTGACGTCAGAATTGCTGCCCAAAGCATAAGGAAGGACGATAAAGCGATATGAAACGATC
>JBDKTD010000154.1:0-5608 GCA_039680365.1 Clostridiaceae bacterium | reverse complement strand
CTCTGAGTGAACGAACCGTCAATTTAATCGAGGAACGGATTCTGCCGCGACTCTGGGAACTGAATTGCGAACGGCATATGTTGGGTAACGGCGCGACCGTCGTCGACATGGGTATCCACGCCCCCGGCGGGCGGGAAGCCGCGCTGCTCTTTACGCTCGTGACGCTCGGCGGCCTCGGGGAAGTCGGCTACGGGCTGATCCCGGTCGGCGGCAAGATGCTCGAAAGCATCGAAGTGCGCCTCGACCGTCCGCAGGAAGCGGCTCTTTCTTCCCAGTTTTCAGCCTGGAAGATCAAACCCACGGGCGAATACCAATTGCCCGGCTTTGCCTCCGGCCCCGCGCGCGCAATCGCCTACCGCGACCCCATCGCAAAGATGTGGCCGTACCGCGAAACGTTCCGTAAAACCGCGCTCGCCATCCAGACAGCGGAACTGCCGGACGAGTCGATAGCCGAGGAAGTCTGTTCCGCCTGCGGCGTGGAACCGCAGAATGTGTATCTTCTCGCAGCTAAAACCGGCAGCCTCGTCGGATGCGTGCAGATTGCAGCGCGCATGGCGGAAGTCTCCCTCTGGGGGCTGGGCTACAACGGTTTCCCGCTCGAAAGCGTCCGCTCGTTTTCCGGCAGCGCGGCGGTCCCGCCCGTAATCTCGGACGAGCTCATCGCCATGGACCGCGTCAACAGCTCCACGCTCTACGGTTCCGTCGCGCGGTATATCGTGGACTGTGAGGACGCCGAAATCGAGCGCGTGCTGCCGCACATGGCATTTTCCGGCACGAAACACAACAAAAAGACCTTCGCCGAACTCTACGACGCGGCGGAGCGCGATATCTTTAAAATGGATACGGATGTGCACAAGGTTGCCCGCATTGAGATCAGCAATCTCAGAACGGGCAGAACCTTCTATGCCGGCGCGCTCGACGCCGAAATGCTGGCGCAGAGCTACTTTGAAAATGTAAAGTAACCATAAGGCGTTCGTTCGATCCTACTAAACGGGGGTATTCATGCATTCGGAAGTTTGTTATTCTGACTTAAAATACGACGTCGCCATCGTTGGCGGCGGGGTTGTCGGCTCTGCCGCCGCCTGGAAGCTGGC
Source organism: Clostridiaceae bacterium (assembly GCA_039680365.1). Taxonomy (GTDB): domain Bacteria; phylum Bacillota; class Clostridia; order Christensenellales; family CAG-138; genus UBA7703. The sequence goes on along the minus strand of JBDKTD010000154.1, from coordinate 4,514 downwards.
AAAGGCGGGCGCGAAAGTCGCCCTGCTGGAAAAGGGCGATCTCTGCAGCGGCGCTTCCAGCACCAATCCGGGATTCTGCGTGCTGAGCTACCGCGAAAACAGCCTCACCATGCGCTTTGCGCTGGAACAGCAGCGTTCTTGGGATGCTCTCCAGGCGGAAATCGGGGATGTGGAATACGTTCCCTCCGGCGGGCTGATTCCGCTTACCGACCACGCACAGGAGGAGATTCTCTCCGAACTCTGCCGCCACGCAAAAAAACTCGGCCTCGACGAAATCGGTCTGATCACCGCCGCAAAAGCCAAGGAGCTGGAACCCGCTTTGGACGAAAGCCAAATCGTCGGCGGCTGCTGGTGCCCCGGCGAAGGGCGCGTCAACCCGTTTAAAATGAATCTCAACATGGCCGCCAAAGCCAAAGCGCTTGGCGCCGAGATCTTTACGCATACGCCGGTCACGAACCTGCGCATTGAAAACGGACTTGTCCGCGCGCTGGAAACGCCGCGCGGCGAGATCAAGGCCGACCTGTTCATCCTCGCCAACGGCGCGTGGGCGCGGGAACTCACCCGCATTGCGGGACACGACATACCAATCCTGTTTGAGCGCGGCGAGGCCATGGTCAGCATGCAGGTCGCCCCGCGCGTCAAGCGCATGATCACCGACGGCGCGCTCTTCAACCAGTCCCCCGCCGACCATCCGATGGTGATTGGCGCGTGTCTTGGGCAGACCACCTCCGGCAACATCGTCATCGCACAGGCGACCACGCGCCCGGACGACTACGACAAGTCGAACTCCTTCGAAGGCCCGCGCCTGATTGCCAAACGCGTGCTGAAGCTCTTCCCTTCGCTCAAGGATATCGAGATCATCCGCATGTGGGCGGGGCTGGTTTCGTATACGAACGATCACCAGCCGGTGTTCGGCGCGTTCGTAAATCCAAGCAACTTGTTTATTGCCAACACGTTCCACAGCGCGGTCGCGATTTCCCCCGCCATCGGCGGCATGATCGCGGACTACTGGAAAACCGGAACGCTCCCCGAAGAAGCGCGAGCCTACACGCCCGACCGCTTTGCCTGAGAAACAGCAAACCCGCCTCGCGGCGGGTTTTGAATTTAGTTGGGAGAGTATTCGAGGGCGCTGCCCTCAAACTCCCGCCAATGAGGATCATCCCCTTTGGATACCCTCAAGGTTTACTGCGCAAAGAGATACTTGCCGTTGGGCGAGCCCACGGGTTCTCCGTCAAACGAAACGAGCTCACCGCGCAGGTAGACCCGCCGCACCGTACACCCCACTTGGAACCCTTCCCAAATGGAGTACCCCGCGTTGGAATGCTCCTTTGCCGCGGTCAGCTCGCGCGGCGCGTTCGGGTCGATCAGCACGATATCCGCGTCCGCTCCCTCGCATAGCGTTCCCTTTCGGGGCGAAAGCCCGTAGAGCCGCGCCGCCTCGCCGGAGAGCCGCTGGATCAGCTGCGGCAAGCTCAGCCTGCCCTTCTGATACCCTTCCGAAAACAGCAGCGAAACCAGATATTCACACCCGCCCACGCCCGGAACCGCGTCAAAGCACGTCGCTTCCGCGAGCTTCTGCTCCAGTAAAAACGGGCAGTGGTCGGTGGACGCCATGCCGATATCGCCGCTGGCGAGCAGCCGCCAGAGGATGGCGTTGTCCTCTCTTGTCCTCAGCGGCGGCGTCATGATGGTTCGCTGCGGCTCTTTGCCCGCGTATCGTTCCTCCGTCAGCAGCAGATAGTGCGGGCAGGTTTCCGCATAAACTGCCGCACCGCGCGCTCGTGCCTCGGCAATCAGGTTTCCCGCTTCGCCCGTGGAAACGTGCGCAATGATGAGTTCCGCGCCTGTTTGCTCACTCAGTGCAATCAGTTCCTTTACCGAAGTAACTTCCGCAGACGCCGGTCTGCTCTTCGCGTGGAGCGCCGCGCCGGTTTGCCCCGCCGCCAGCATCTGTCGCTTGGTATTTTGAATAATCTCGTCGTTTTCGCAGTGCGCCAGAATTCGAAAATTCAGACGCTTTGCCTCGGCAAACAGCGCGGGCAGTTTTTCGCGGGGATATTGATCCGCGCCATAGGTCGTGTAGATTTTCAGCACCCGAACGCCCGCATCTGCCAGCTCGTTCAGCCGCGTGATATCCTGCCGAAACGCGCCGGTGACTTCCATATGCAGGCCGTAATCGCAAAACACCTGCCCGTCCGCTTCCGCCCTGCGGCGGCGAACGCCCTCCGCCCAACTTTTTCCTTCAACGGGACTGGCAAAATCCACAACGGTGGTCGTGCCTCCGCAAACCGCGCAGGTCGAGCCGGTTGAAAAGTCGTCCGCGTTATAGCCTCCGTCCGCCGTTGGCATATGAAAGTGCACGTGGCTGTCCACCGCGCCCGGCAGGGCAACAAGGCCTTTCGCCTCTACGACCTCCGCGCCCTCAGGTGGATCGAACCGCCCGATGGAAGCGATTTTTCCGTTGCGGACGACGATTGTCCGCTCGATCGCGCCGTCCGGCAGCACGCAGAGCGCGCCCCGGATGAACACAGGTTTGTTTTGCATGGACGATCGCCCTCCAGCGTTCAGATTTGACGGCATTGAATCCCGTAAAGAATCGATCTTACGAATAGTATTATACTGTATTTTACATTTGGATTTACAGTTGGACATAATTGCAAAAGATACATGCACAGATGTGCGTATAGCCCAAAAACAGCCGTATTCAGGGCTTTTTCGATTGCTTTGATTTTTTCGTTTCCATATAATCTCTGTATAGTCCAATGGTATGGATACCGTTGTAATCAACCGATCTATCTTTCAAAACACCCCGCCCGCAGTCGGCGGATAAACCAAACCGCTTGTTCACGCAAACTGTCCGCACCCCGTTTCCGCTTTTCCGGTATGACGCAACGTTGAGGTGGGTAAGTCTATGCCGCTGTACGGTGAAAAACAGTTTCATATTATCAACCATTCCGCGCCTCGCCTCGACGGGATTGATAAGGTTACCGGGCGCGCGCGGTATGCCGCGGACGTGAGCTATCCGTTCATGGCATACGGCGCAATGCTTCGCCTCACGAATATCCCCAGCGGGCAGATTCGCTCCATCGACGCTTCCCGCGCGCTCGCGCTGCCGGGCGTGCTCGCTGTTGTCACCGCCGCCGATCTGCCCAAGACGAAGAGCTGGGCGAGCTACCGCTACCTTACCGACCGCGTCCGCTATGTAGGCGACGTGATCGCGCTGATCGCGGCGGAGTCGCGCGAACTGGCCGAAGAAGCAAAAAAGCTGATCCGCGTGGAGTACGACGTTCTCCCTGCCGTGTTCGACATAAAGGAAGCGCAGAAGCCCGGCGCGCATACGGTGCTGGAAGAATATCCGGACAACCGCTTTACCCCTTCCCGTTACACCCTGAAAAAAGGCGATCTGGAAGCGGGCTTTGCCGAAGCGGATTTTGTTATTGAGCGCGAATACGAAACGCAGTATGTCGAGCACGCGTATATCGAGCCGGAAGCGGCGGTCGCCATCGAAGACCCCTCCAACGGCGAAATGACCGTCCATGCCTCGGCGCAGAACCCGTTCTTTACGCGGCGGTATGTTGCGGATATCCTCCAGATTCCGCTCAACCGCGTCCGCCTGATTCAGGAGACGCTCGGCGGCACGTTTGGCGGCAAGGAAGAAGGCGCGGGGCTGCTTGCGGCGCGCTGCGCGTACCTTTGCAGGCTTCTGCACCGCCCGGTCAAGATGGTCTTTACCCGCGAGGAGTCGCTGCTCGAAAGCAGCAAGCGGCACCCGTTTCAGTTCACCTACAAGGCGGGTGTAAAGAGGGACGGCCGCATCGTTGCCTGGAAGGCGACGCAAATCGATAATTCCGGCGCTTACAACAATCAAACGCAGTTTATGAACTGGCGCGCTACCGCCCATTGCGCGGGCGCGTACGGTATCCCCAATATCGAAGCCGAAACCTACGGCGTATTTACCAACAACATCCATTCCGGCGCGTTTCGCGGCTACTCCAGCCCGGAACTGCTGTTTGCGCAGGAGCAGTTCATTGAGGAAATCGGCGAGGAGCTCGGCCTATCCCCAATGGAGATGCGCCGTATCAACTGCCTTAAAAACGGCTCGACCGTCGCCACAGGCGCGGAGGTGGAGCACGTGATTCTGCCGGAACTCATCGAGTTTACCGCAAAACAGACCGGCTATGAGCGCAAACACGCCGAAAACCGCGCGCAGCGCGGCGTTCTCCTGCGCGGCGTGGGCATGGCCATTTCGCACCGCGGCTGCGGCTACGGCGCGGAATCGCCGGATGCGGCGGGCGCGTTTTTGATCGTCAACGAGGACGGTTCCGTCCTGCTGCACTCAGGCCTTGCCGAAAACGGGCAGGGTCTCAAGACCGTTTATTGCCAAATCGCGGCGGAAGCGCTGGGCGTTCCGTTTGAAAGCATCCAGTTTTACGGCACGGATACGCACTGCATCCCGGACTGCGGCATGACGGTTGCTTCCCGCGGCACGGTCATGGGCGCGCAGCCCGTCCGGC
>JBDKTD010000106.1:0-11357 GCA_039680365.1 Clostridiaceae bacterium | reverse complement strand
ACCGGACTGGAGGGCGAAACGTATTACGTTGGTCTGCTGGAGCGGTTTTCAGCCGCGCACAATATACCGGAGGAACAGACGCTTGCCGACGCGCTGAAAAACGGCACCGCTGTGGGTGACGAAACGGTGCTGCGTCAGTTTGCGGCATATCAGAATCCGGAAGAGCTCGTTGCGCAGAGCGCGGTGCAGGACTGTTCCGAAACCCACCTCTTCAAGTTGGATTACTTTCCGTCAAACGATTTCAAGATCCTGCTATATTTTCCGTCAACCGGTCACTTCGTCGTCAGCGACCGCTTCTACACGGGTTTACTCATCAGCTCGTCCAGACAGCTCGACGCAGCCCGCATTGGATTAAACGCGCAAAGCAACGGCGCTATGAACTTTCACCTTGGCATTCAAATTCATTACGGCCCGGTTCTGCTAAACTTCTTTACTCGCCTTGGGCTGACGATTCTGGTCGAGGTAGTAATCGCCCTGATGTTCAAGTTTACGGAAAAGCGCATTTTGCGATTTATCTTAATCGTGAATATTATTACGCAAGTCTTGCTGATGGCAGTGCTTTCATTCGTAAGATTCGGCGGCGGGCGTTCCTACGAGTTTCTGATGACAATGATTCTTGAGACGGCTGTATTTATCATTGAGGGAATACTCTACGGAAAATACGTAAATCGCTTCAGCACGAAACCGATCCGGCGTTCGAAACCTTGGGTCTACTCGTGTGTTGCCAATACCGCGTCGTTTCTATTTGGCCTTGTGCTGTACAACACTTATCTATAAACAACCGGCCGCTCTATAACGGCGTGGAAACGCTCTTTCTTTTCAACACACCGATCTATCTATACAGGGGGACGCCGCGTGAAACGAAAACTGAGTTTGCTTCTCTGCCTGATGCTTGCAATGGTGGCTTTTCCGTCCGCCGCGCGCGCGGACTTGGGGCCGAAACCCTCACTGGAGATCACTTTTTCGGGGCTGGAAGGCGAAACGTATTACGTCGATTTGCTTGGGCACGACTCCGGGGAGAATTCGTCGTTTGCCATGCGGCCGCTGCGTGATGCGCTGATAGACGGGGGCGCGGTTGACGACGAGGCGATCATGCAGAAGTTCGCGGCGTATCAGGACGTGGACGGGCTTGTCGCACTGGATTCGGTTGAGAATTGCTCGGCGTCGCAGCATTACAGTGCCGGACGGTTCCCGCCTGCGTCGTTCAAGGTGCTGATCTATTTTCCCGAATCGGATCACTTTGTGGTGAGCGACAGGATATATAGCACATACGCGTTTTACACATACTATTCCGTTGACGCTTCACAAATTGGTTTGAGCGCGAAAAGCGGCGGGACGATGGATTTGAGTATGCGAAACGCTTATCGTTATGGAGCAACAATCGTGGATTTTCTTTTTCGGCTCGGCCTGACACTTGCCATTGAACTGGGGATTGCCTGGCTGTTTCGCCTGCGGGGCAAGCGGGTTTTTCAGTTTATCGTGATTGTTAACGCAATTACGCAGACGCTTCTGACAGCCTCGCTCACGCTGGTGAATTACGTCAGTGGTTCAATGGCGGCGGCGCTGCTGTATATCTTGCTGGAAACGGCGGTGTTCCTGCTGGAAGGAATCCTCTATGCCAAATGCCTGAAGCCCCGCAGCGAATTGCCAGTTCCCGCGTGGAAGCCATGGGTATACGCTTGGGTCGCGAACACCGCTTCCTTTTTCGCAGGGATCTATCTGATGATGGTTGCCTCGTGATTTCCTGACTGTACCGCGCCGCGACAAACCAGATTGACGATATAAAACACGCCTCCCCATGCTCCGGAAAGCGGAGAACAGGGAGGCGTTTGCTTGCGCGGTATTTCGCCGGACGGTTATTCCGCCAGCGCCTTGATGGCCTTGTATTCCCGCAGGTCGGTGTAGAGTTCCGCCTTGTAGGGGTTGCGCTTGGTCTTGACGACCTTGTAGATCATGTACACCAGCACCGCGACGTTGACCGCCAGCGCGAGCGCGCCGAGGATGGTATAGATCGTGGGATTATAGGTGGACTTCACCATCTGGATGCCTTCATCCTGGAAGGTCGTAAACGTCTGGGCAAACATGCACCAGATGGCCAGCGTCTGCGCGCGGTGCTGCAGCCACGCGCCCTTGCCGAGCGTGAAGGCGCAGAGCGTGGGAGCCAGCAGCAGCGCAAGACCCGCGTAGAACGCGTGCGTCGGGATGCAGTTGTAGGTGTAGGTGAAGTTCCAGATGTCGTAAGCTACGATCCAGAACCAGAGCATGTCCGGCCAGAGCATGTCGCGGCTGGTGTCGGACTTCGTCTTTTTGCGGATCACGATGCCGAGCCAGCCCGTGATGGTGATGATGTTGAGAATGCCCGCGGCTCCGTTGAAAAAGTTCCAAATGCCGCCCGCGACGCCCGTGACTTCGCCATCAATTGGACCAGATTTCGTCAACCAATACATTGCGCCAACCTGGAAGTCGCGTGCGCAGGCTTCGAGGATGTTGACCGCGAGGATCAGCGGCGGGAAGAACAGAGCGATCTTGTTATCCGCAAGCCGCCAGGTGACTTCGCCGGTTAGCTTATCCTTTTTCTGGATGTGCCGGATGCACCAAAAGCCGATGCAGCCCGCGGTGGAGGAGTAGACCTTCGCCAGGTGGAACCAGTCCATATAGGCGCTCTTCTTGAGCACCGTGAACCAGAGGACGGAGAGCACGGCCGGCAGAACCACAAAGCTCAAAAACCCGGCCCATTTCCAGCGGCGCGCGAATTCGTTAAACGCAAACAGCGCCGCGAAAACCGCCAGCCAGATGCCCCAGACGACAATGGAGGAAACGCCTTCCTGAAATACAAACATGTTTCCCTCTCCCAAATACACCGCGTTTACCGGCGCGGCGCAGCCGAAAAGTAAGCCGCAGGAGCAAGACGAATGCGGCATGCGTCACGTGGTGCAACCACGAGACCACACGGCTATAGTATCGATCATATGGTACTGAATGTCAAGAAGGAGAGGGTATATATTTATTCTTTAAAGGTGAAACTCGTACTTAATTATTATGAAGCACTATGAGATCCATGATTTGAGCACTCATCACACAAATTGAAATGTTCACATAACCGCTCCGTTTTTCCAGCTATAGGACAGACTGGAGCCGGGTATAAATGAGGATATTTTCTATTTAAACTCGATTGCAATTTGGGTTTTATTTTTGAAAAATCAATTCTACCACCTTGGTAGGCATGTTCAAGCAATTCATAAATGGTTCTTTCCGGAGCACGTTTTACGTATAATTCATCATTACGGGGTGCGGTTTCGAATTGACGATATAAATCAAATTGCACATATAGAAACCTTTGCAAACTTCTCATGTCCATATCAATTATATTGTAATGGAATGGTTCTAATCCTCTAACAGCAGTTACGGCATCTCCAACTGATTGTTCCAACGGAAAATCTGCAATACTTGTTTCTGGAATAAACATTATATCAGTTACATCAATAGCTTCGCCCATTAATCCCATTGTAAGTAAGAAATCACTCGCCCTCTGTTCGACTTCCTCTAAACTAGCACCTTCAACTAACCAGAGAGACAATTTGTTAGAGGCAGCCATTAAATCGCGGGAGAAAATGTTCAACTTAAAATCAAGTACGCCTTGATTGGAAATTACGTATCTGTTCCATCTTGACAAAGAAAATTTTCGAATAAAATACTTCATACAGTTTCTCCTAGAAACTTGATTGTCTGTAATCTATATTCATCGAGCCACTTTGTGGTACAAATTATATTAGAGAGATACTTTATCCCTTCGGGATTTGACCAGTGCTCAAAACAACGAATAACTCGATCTTGGATTATGACATTACTTGCGTGTGTGCCTAAAATTGAAGCAATTATTGTTTGACCCAAAGGATCAACTCTCTCATATTCGATATGGGAAAGAACGTGAAGAATAATCTCTTGCACATCCAAATTATTCATATAATCCGATTGTAGTTTAGATAAGTAAGTGCAAGTAAGCATAGGTCTAGAAACAAATAATTCAAGGACATATTGCTCAGCCTGATTATAGTAACCATCTTCACAAACAGCTCCTATCACAAGCGAGGTGATTTTCTCATATTCGGATTTATTGAAACCGTCTGTGAGGACACTTACTGTATGAGAAGAACAAACTTCAGGTAAGATTTTATCAACATATATAGTCTCATCAAATGTGATTTGCTCAGTTGTTTCCTGAATAGTATTCGGCGTTATTGTGTAATTGATTAGAATACTTGATGTTATTCTTTCCGCAATATCAAACGCGAGTTGAAAAACCGTGCTATAACAAGTAGAGCACGCGTCAATAATCGAATACAGAATCGTCTTCGTTTTCACTAACTGCTTTTCAAGTGCCGATTCGGTATCTAGCAGTGCATCATATACAATTTCATAATCGTTTCTGGTCATCGCTTTAGTACCGCGATTATAGATCTAGAGTATCAAAATAAAGACATATATTCTTTTGAAGCTCAATAGCTTCTCGATAGAAATCTAAATAATCAGAAAAAGTGAATCGTTGATCAGTGTTCTCTTGCATTGTGTTTATATCTGTAACGATTATCAAACCATCTCTTGACTGACTTGAATCTGAACTCCCTATTTTAGAAATACCACCTTTTATTAATTTGATTACAATATTACACTCTTCTTCTTTTCCGCCTATGGTAAGAATTCTTCGAATTGTAACTTCGTTATTCCAAGCAAAGAAAGGGGGTATCAACATGTCCATGCCATAATTATTACGCGCTAAAAAGGCATTTAGCTTCTCTTCATTGCCCAATTGTATGATATTTTCGCTACTTAAAGCTAATCTTGAACCCCTCTTTGAGAGCAATTCTAGAGTTACTTTCAAGCCATGTAGCATTTCATCCGAGAATCCCGGCTTAGAAGTTGCTTCTTTAATTTCCGTTTCAAAAGGCTGTTCAACATCAATACGCGCTCCAAGCATTCTTATAGTAATATTGTTCCAAAGGAATTGAAGCCGCCTGTTTGTTTGTAATTGCGGTATGAGAGTCTGCTCATTAATGATTGAAGGGATATATTCAGCACCTTTATTGTTAAGTGCGTTCATGAAAATAGTAATTCTATCAGGAGTGATTTGAAGGTCTTGGGTATCAGTAAAAATGGACATGCGAAACATGAAATTATACATAATTTCCTCCTATTGAAAAACTAGCACTAGGAACGGTAAAACAAACGCTTTGATATATAATAGATCGGAATTAGTGTCCTGTCGAGTATTAATTAAGGTCTACTCTGTTAATCGGGCTTACCCCTCCCTCTCCTTCAGCAACCCCTTAATCTCCGCCAGCTCCGCCTCCATGCGGTGGAGATGCTTCTGCATGTCGTCGATCTCCTGCTCGGCTTTGTAGTTGATGGCAAAGTCGATGATGGACTCGTGCTTGTCCCGCGCGGACTGGCGGTTCTGGCTCATCATGATGATGGGCGCCTGAAACGCGGCGATGAACGAGAGGATCAGGTTGAGCAGGATAAACGGCTTGGGGTCGAAGTGGTTCGTGATGAACGGAAGCACGTTGACCAGCACCCAGAAGATCAGGAAGCACGAAAAGATGATGATGAACGTCCAGCTCCCGCCGAACGACGCAACCTTATCGGCAATGCGGTCGGAGCGGCGGGTTTTCATTTCGTACTCCTCGTCCAGTCGGGACGTGACGCGCTTTTCGTAGCTCTCCACCATGCGGTCGATGCGCGTGAGCCGCTCTTTGTTCAGCTCTATGCCAAAGCCATGGATATCGGACGCTTTTTCGGATTTTAAGTTGACCGGATTCTTTTCCGTCGCCATAACGCTCACCTCATAGATAAATTTTTTTACATGCTCATTCTATCACTTTTTTACGTGACGTAAATAATTCACAGCAGCGGGATTCGCGCGGGGGGCGGCTGTTTTTTTGTGCGCGTATGGTATAATAACAAACATACTTCGGCGTATTTCACACGGAAGCAAAAAAAGGTGCAGGGATATTCCCCGAACCTTTCATCGGCGGCAACGCAGGGTTTCCAAAGGGACGAAAATCCCTTTGGCAGGAGTTTGAGGGCAGCGCCCTCGAAGAGGCCCCAATCTAAACTTTTCACGCTTTCATCGAAAGACGCAGGGTTTCCAAAGGGACGACTGTCCCTTTGGCAGGAGCTCGAGGGTGGAACCCTCGAAGAGGCTCTGAATCAGACGAGGGCAGAGCCCTCGAGAGTTTCTCAGTACCGTTCGTGTTCGAGCGTGTAGGAGTCGGTGACGACCGGTTTGCCGTCCTTATCGACGAGGACGCAGAGGCCGCCCGCGTAACCCGCGGCGTGGAAAAGGTAGTTCACGCCGGTTTCGCGGTCCACCCAGACTTCGTTGGCGGAGCTGAATCCGCTCTCACTGACGGTTTTGATAAAACGGTTGTCTTGCTTCATAGTAAACGCCTCCTGAGCGTGTGATTCTTCTTCTTAATAGTATAGCATACGCCGTAGAGGAGCACGAACGGGAAACACCGTCAATTGACAGCCGCGGCAGGGGAGACAAGCCATACCGCGGAGAGAAAAAGAAACAGAACGCATGATTGCGCGGCGACAGCGTCCGCGTTTGGAGGAACACTATGATATACGAATTCAACGGCTCGCTGAAAACGGTTGAACTTAACCAGATCGACGAAGAGCACGTGACGGCAGGGCTGGTGTCGATAGCGGAACTTAAAAAGAGCGAACATGAAAAGATCGGCTTTTTCGATACGTGGTTGGAGGAGTGCGAAAAATCGGAATCCCGCTTCCGCTCGATGATCGAGGTCTCCGACGGATTTTTATTCAGCTTGCTCTCCGTGCGTAACATCTCCGCCAACGGCTCGCGGGATCGCATCGGCCTGTTCGTTAAGCACAACCTGATGCTGATCGTCTCGGTCAAGGATGCGGACGGCAGCACCGAGCGCGCGTTTGAGGAAGCGATTCACCGGCCGAGCCTCAGAAACGTTTCGCTGGAGCGTATTATCTGCGCGTTTTTTGAGCGGCTCGTGTATCACGATACCAGCGTGCTGGAAACCTACGAAAACAAAATCGGTAAGCTCGAAGAGCAGATTGAAAAAGGCACCACCGGCAAGGCGTTCAACGGCGAAATTCTCGCGCTTCGCAGAAAACTGCTGGTCGTGAGGCATTATTACGAGCAGCTGCTCGACTTGGTCGAAACCATGATCGAGAACGACCCCGGCATCTTCTGCGAGGAGAACACAAGGCTCTTTCGCATCGTAAGGGAAAAGGTAACGCGCCTTTCAAGCAACACCCAGCTCCTGCGGGACAGCCTGGTGCAGGTGCGCGAGGCGTACATGGCGGCGCTGGACTACAACGCCAACAGCATCATGAAAGTGTTCACGGTTGTAACCACCATTTTTATGCCGCTGACGCTGATTGTCGGCTGGTACGGCATGAATTTCCACTTCATGCCCGAGCTCACATGGGAATACGGGTACATTGCCGTGATCGTACTGAGCGTGACGGTTGTCATTGCCAGCATTATCTTTTTTAAAAGGAAGAAACTCCTGTAAAACGCGTTTTTTACGAGAATGGAACGTGCGCTTTCTTCGGCGCTAAACGCTCCATTGTGGCGCACAGCGGGTACTTTCCAATTCATTAACTGCAGGGGGACTTGCGCGCGCGCCGGCGAGCTGGCCATGCGGAGGCTGACGCGCAGGAGAGACGCAGCCAAAAAGAGCCGCGTTTGTGAGAAAAACAAAGAATTTCACAGTTTTTCACGAAAAACCGCTTGCAATATTTCCTGCGTTGCTTCTATACTAAGGCGCTTGGATTTGTGTCGGTGTAAGAATTGCATGCTTGCCGGATCAGCCAGGCAAATTCCGTCATACAGTCGGCCTTCGCGGCCGCTGAAATGAACGAAACCCGGCGGTAAGGCGCATGCGCATCAAAGACGCTTGGAACAAGTGGCGTTATCTCGGATATGATCGCGAAACAACCGTGCGTTACCGCCCGGAGTCTGACCGCGCCAACCTTCGCACACTCAAACGCATCAGCGTCATATCTCTCGTTATTACGGCTCCAATGGCAATTATATACGGCTTTCTCCTGCGGGATTTCATCGGCGCCCTCCTGAGCGGAACAACGTTTGCGTTCATGCTGGGCGTATATTTCTTATGCCGGTCCATGCTTTCCGGCGCGCTGCAGAAGAGAACCCGCGCCGCAAACTGGCTCGTGCTGGCCGTCTCCGTTGCCGCCTACGCAATGGGCATCTATTCCGGCGTCGGCGCAAATCGAGGCGAGCTCTCGGTCGTTATTATCTGGCTGTTTTTGCTCGTGCAGATCTGCTTTGACCTTCCTCCGCTGCAAAACGCGCTGACGCTTCTGCCCAACGCCGTGCTGTTTATGGTTTTAACCTGCCTGATCAAGCCCGCCCCGAAATGTTATTACGACATACTGTACGCATTTTGCTCCATCGTAGTAGGACTGTATGTTTCCCATCATCAAACGCGGCTTGCGCTCGACAACATCATTGCCAAAAACTGTCTGACCGAGGCGAACTTTGCGCTGTATCATACCTGCACGACGGACGAACTCACCGGCTTAAGCAACCGCAGAATGGTGTTTGAGCGCTTCGACGCCGTGCTGGAACACTGCGCTGCCGCCGGTTTGGACGTTGCCTGCGTGGTTCTGGATATTGACGATTACAAGCAGTTCAACGATACCTACGGCCATCCGGAGGGGGACGCGCTGCTCAAACGCATCGGCCAGACGCTCTCCGCTTATGGAGTAGAGCACGGCATAGACATCGGCCGCATCGGCGGGGAGGAGTTCCTCGCGGTCTGGGCGGAGAGCAGCCGGACGAACTGTATATCCGTTGCCGAGGATCTGCGCTTCGCGATCGAGCGGATGGGCATTCCGCATGCAACCGCCTCCGACCACCCAATCGTGACCGTCAGCGTCGGACTTTGCATGCTGCCGCCCGCATCGGCGCGGCGAGCGTATTACTTTGCGGACAAGGCGCTGTATCGCGCCAAGGACGCAGGCAAAAACTGTTCCTGCCGCTACGACGCGGAGACGGGAACGTATCTGCTGATTCCGTCCTCTCAGCCGACGAACGCGAGATAGCGCTTTTCGGTTACGTTGCCCCGAATGCCTGGCGCCGTGAAGTGAACTTTGTTTCCAGCGGCGCGTTCACGCTGACCGAATGGAACCATGAGTCCAGCAAGGTCTTCACGAAGAACCCGTATTACTGGGATACCGCCAACGTCAAGCTGAACACTATATAAATTCATGCTCTCTGCCGACGACGCTGCGATTTTCGCTGCGTATAACGCGGGCGACGTCGACTTCATCGACACCGTTACGGGCTTCGAAATCGTTGACGGCAAACTGGCCACTCCGATTGAGGTGGAATACCTGATCAACGAGAGCACCACGCACCAGGGCATCACGGAATGCGTCCAGCAGGACCTCGCTGCCATCGGCAAAGTACGAAGGATTTTGGCGATGAACTTAGGGAGCCGGTTTCAACCGGCTCCCTTTTTGCCGCGCTTTTTTCCGTGCATTTCTGAAAAAACCGTGATACGATGCAGTAAGGCGGCTGTTCTGCCGCCGCAGAAGCAGAAAGTAAAGTAACGTTCCGTACAGGGGGATTGTGAATGATTCGCATACTGCTGACCGACGACGACGCGCGCATCCGCGCCATTGTGCGCGAGTACGCGCAGGCCGAGGACTGGTCGTTTACGGAAGCCGGGGACGGGGAAGAAGCGCTGGAGAAATTTTCTTCCGGTTCATTTTCGCTGGTCGTGCTGGACGTGATGATGCCAAAGCTGGACGGCTGGGGCGTGCTCAAGCAGATACGAAAAACGAGCACGGTTCCCGTGATTCTGCTCACGGCGCGAAACGAAGAGTACGACCGCCTGCTCGGCTTTGAGCTGGGCGTTGACGACTATATCGGCAAACCTTTCAGCCCGCGCGAGCTGGTTGCACGCATGAAGGCGCTGCTCAAGCGCTCCGGGACGGGCGCGCCCCAGACGGAAGCGATTGTGTTTGGGGAGCTGAGGATAGAGCCCGCCGCGCATACGGCCTACTTAAGCGGCGAGCAGCTCAGCCTCACGCCGAAGGAGTTCGACCTGCTGGCATTCTTTGCCTCCCGGCCGGAGATAGCGTTTACGCGGGATCAGTTGCTCAACCATGTTTGGGGTTACGACTTCTTTGGCGACGCGCGCACGGTGGACACGCATGTTAAGAGCCTGCGGGACAAACTGGGGGCGGATCGCGACCGCATCGTGACCGTTTGGGGAACGGGTTACCGGTTTACGGGAGGCGAAAGATGAAACGGTTGTTTCTGGAAAAGTCAGCGGATCGATTGGCCGGAGGAAGAGTATGAAGCGGCTGTTTTATAAAGGATTGGTTAACCTGTTAGCCGGAGGAAGAGTATGAAGCGGCTGTTTTTTAAGCTGATGCTCGCGTTCTTCGGAATGGCGGCGCTGACCATTGGTCTTATCTGGCTCGTGCAGGCCGTTATTTTAAAGGACGGCTACCTCAACGAGCGCGTCGCATCCATTGACCAAACGGTCGAAGGAGTTGTCCTATCGCCGGAGACGGACTATGCGGATTTGGAATCAAAACTGAATGTAAGCTTACTCGCGGTGGATAACGGCGGCAGTGTGCTCTACCAGTCCGACGGAATGCCCATGCGCGGGCAGATTGTAAAAAAGATACCGCAATGGATGAGCGAGGCGGGCGGCGGCGCGGTCAACTTGCAGACGGAGACGGAGGAGGCGCGTTACGCGCTGGCCAGCCGCGCGGTGAACGGCGGATATCTCTTTATCGTGTTCTCACTGGTGGACGTGACGGAAGCGTCCCGCGTGCTGCTCGAACAGCTCTGGATCATTACGGCGGTGCTGGTGCTGGCGGCAACGCTGCTTTCGGCGCTGCTCTCGCGGCTGTTTACACGCCCGATTCTACGGGTTACCACCGCGGCAAAGCAGATGGCGGCGGGTGACTACGAAGTGCGCGTACCGGTCACGACGAAGGACGAAATCGGCCAACTGACCCGCGCGCTCAACGAGCTGGGTATGGAACTGGGCAAGGCGGAAGGACTCCGCCGCGAGCTGATTGCCAACGTGTCCCATGAGCTGCGCGCGCCGCTGACCATTATTCAGGGGTACGCCGAAACCGTGCGGGACATCACCTGGCCGGATGAGGAAAAGCGCGCTTCTCAGCTGACCATGATTTCCGTCGAGGCGGTTCGGCTCAGCGGTATGGTCAACGATATACTGGACTATTCCAAACTGGAGTCGGGCGCGGAGACGGTTTCGCCCGCGCGGTTCGACGGGGGAGCCGCGCTCGGCGAATTGATCGTGCGC